>JBLNAN010000342.1:0-6091 GCA_050259355.1 Syntrophothermus sp.
CCTGAGGTGCCGGATTTGTCTGTCCCATCCCCAAAGTTCCGAGACACAACACCATCACAGAAATCAGTAAAAATTTCTTCATGAAAAAATAAATTAAGTTTTGAATTTAAGGAGACAAAAATAGGCACTAATTTTCATACATTCATCTGTTTTTAAAAATTTTAGCCAAAAATTGCATTGGATTTTCCTTCTTAATCCGGAAAAATGAAAAAGGTGAAAGGAATTCTGAAAAAAAATTCCGCGTTTTCCGCGTGAAACAAAAAACCTACTGGTGCATCAGCATTTCCAGCAAACGGTCTTTTTTAGCCGAGGGCCGGCAAAGCGTTAGAAAATAATAAGAACTGTCGCGGCGTCCCGACATCAGGTAAACAAAAGATAAATTCAATTTTGCATCGTCAAAGAAGGGGTCTGTTCTGAAACATTTTAACAATGCGGCTTTGCCTTCCGCTTGCTTACCGGAATTGTACAACGAAGTGCCATAATCATTGAGCACCCTTACTTCCCACGGTGTGAATACCAGCGCTTTTTCAAACTCCCTCACGGCTCCCGTGGTGTCTCCTGTTCGGTAAAGCGCCACACCCCGGAACCACGAAACAGGCAGGGCATTGGGGGTGATGTGGTAAAAACAATTTTCGGCCTTTCGGGCATACGCTGCTGTTGTAACATCATCCTTCCGTTCAAACTGAAACATTTTCAGGGTAAAGTACTCACCCCGGAATCGATAAATACCCATGATCAGCGAAAGGACCAGCAAGGGAATACAGATGAACGGCACCAGGCGGGATATTTTCAAGGGTAATGCCGGTTTTACAGGACTAATTCCGGACAGGAATCCCAGTGCACAGGAAATCATCACCAGGTGCTCGATCCTGTGAAACGGAAAGTCAAAACAGGCAAAAACATAAAAACCCAGCATGAAAGATGCCAGCAGGATGGCAAGGAAATTTTTGTTTGGAAGAAACCATACCATCAGCGGCAAAGCGAGGAAAACAACTAGCGCGAGCAACAAACCCGGAATTCCGGTTTCTGCCAGAAAGCAGATCCATTCATTGTGTGGCTGGCTGTAGGTATAATTTCTTAGGGTATGATCCGGATTGGGTGGTTTTGCAACCGATGGAACAGCCAGCCGCCAGTTGCCCGCGGCAACACCCGTTACCGGACGGGAAGTGATCAGTCCGGCCGACTTTTTCCAGAAGATCAGCCTGAGATTTGCATTTTCATAATACTCAGCCGCAAAATCAAATTCGGGCATCGACTGATTTTCCGTGGCTTTCAGCTGCCGCCGGGACTTCTCTGCCTGTATGCCCTCATAAGAATGAAAATAATTCCAGACCGGGATCTTGCTCATGAAATAATTCCTGCGCGGCTGGTCCAGACTGAGATAAAAGAGGACCAGCCCGGCAGTCAGGACTACCAGTGCTGAAAATCCTGTCACCAGATTTTTTCTGTTGAGCAAGTTCCTGAAACGGGTGACCAGCATCATCATCAGAATAAGGAAGGAGATAAATAATCCCAGGTATACCGCCCGGCTCTGCACGATGATGATCAGAAATACCGATATGACGCCACATCCCACGAAAAGGAATCTCAGGATGTTCCTGAAAAGGGAATAGCCAATTAACAGGAATGGCAGCGTGATCAATAAAAATCCGCTGAAAAGATTGTTATTGGCACTAACCGAAATGATTTGGTAAGGATCAAAAAAATCCAGGGAGAAAATTTTGATGAAGGCCAGGCTGTAGCTGAGGAGCAGCAGGGGGATCAGGACGGTAATGAAGGATCTGAGAAACGAGGGAAATTCCCGCGAAAGCGACCGTGTAATCAGGTACAGGGCAAATGCGGTGAAGATCAGCTGCGACTGTTCCAGGGTTTCGGATGGGGCAATGGCCCAGACCATTCCGGCAATATTCCACAGGTAGAATGCGGCGAAAAAAAGATCGAACCAGCTTATGAAAGCAGATTGCATTTTCCGGAAACGAACCAGGAAGGTGAACAGCAGCACCAGGTTGAGCAGGATGAAGCGGGGAAGAAAAGAGGTATCGACAATGATCCCGGAACGGATCACGCAGCAGGAAAAAATCAGAACCGGAAATAGCAGAAGGCTTAGCCTCCTAGCGTTCCCATAAAGTGATGATCGCGCAGCCGGATTCACCCTGTTTCGGAACTATGGTTGAATATCCATGGATACTACCTCCCGCACCCGGCCGGGAAGTAAGGGTACGATTGTAGATATACGATCTTTCCAGGCCCTGGAACACGTTCAGTACATTGTGGTTGGAAGGCTCTGCAAACGCGCTGACATCCCCGCCGGTATTTTGGGTTCCGGCGCTGCCATTCACCGTATAGGAAGAAAAGCTCCCTCTCTTGCCGCCTTTGCCACCAGCTGCCTGCAAACCGCCCAGCCAGGTCATCCCACCGTCGCCACCGTCGGTATCTCCATAATAATAGGGATAATAGGCATTTGATCCGGCATAACCGCCCTGGCCGATTTCGATATAGTACTGGGAACCGGCATTTGTGGCCAGTTCCTTCATCAGGTAGCCGCCACTGCCGCCATCACCGCCATTGTTGATATTATACGAATAGGAATACGTTCCTGCTCCGCCACCGCCACCGGCGCCGCCCCAGAGTTCCACCCGCATCCTGAATATGTTGTTCGGAACGGTAAAAGTCTGAGAAGAAGTGATCACGATGGTATTAACCGGATCCTTTAAATTATCAATAACATAGGGATTGTTTTCTTTACCGTTACCGGAAACCTTGATGTTGAATCCGCTTTTCACATGTGTCTCTGAGCCATCCGTCACCGGTTTATTGGTCAGATCATTGTAATCGCCGCTGAATGCATCCGCGCTTTTGGCCGAGTACAGGGCATAAGGAACACTTACCAGCTGGCTGACCCCGGTCAAAGAAAAGGTGTTTCCTCCGGCTGGATCTACTTCTGTTTGCAGAAAATAAGGTCCCTGTGACCAGTCGATACTGTTCAGATTATTCGTTGTCAGCCCTTCACCGATAAAAACAGTCACCAGTCCGTTGGCATTTGTGGTAGCGCTGTGGATCTCGGAATAAACCGAAGTTCCGCCTGTTGAACCCTGGAGGATCGACAGCCGCAGGGTAACCGGCGAACTCTGGATAAGTTTACCGGAACCGTTACGCACAATTGCCTGGTAGGTAAATTTTTGCGGGGACTGTCCCAGCAGCAAAACCGGGATTAACAAAAGAAAAAGGAGTGTATTTCTTTTCATTTTTTTATGATTTTATACTGGCAGATGATCGATTCTTTCTGATCCCGGATGGTAAGAATGTAGGAACCCGAAGCATACCCCAGAAAAGAGAGTATTGTAACTTCTTCAGTGATGTTCCCATGATCCGTGAGAACACCTGAAAGGCTTCTCAGTTCCCACACGAGATCCTTCTGGTTTTTGAGGTAATTCTGAAGTTTTACAAAATTGTCGGTAGGGTTGGGGGCGATGGTGAATTCTTGTAATCCAGGCAGATCCTGCACGAGAATCGGTATCAGAACCTCGTGAGGTTGCTGTACGCCTTCGGTAATAATCCCGCCTGTGGAGGAATAGGTCGAGATGCAAATCTGACCGACAGAATAATCGATTCCACCCTGACTGCCCGATACAGTTCCGCCGGAGCTTGTCACGGTATTCTGTGAAAATGACATCTGCCAGAAAAATATTCCCGCGATTAAAACTAAATATTTCATTTTCTGTTTATATCGATGCTAATATAGACAACTTTTACATAACATGAGAAGAAAATCAAATATATTTTAAAAATCCGGGCCGGAAAAACTAAATTTGTAATAGTGCGTAACAAAGAAAAAATGTTTTTCAAGGAAAATAAAAAGATCATCATTCAGGCCATCTTCGGGATCCTGTTTATAGGTCTGGCTTATTTTTTTATTCGTTACCAGCGGGCGGAAATCATACGGGTAAAGCAGATCCTGGGCAATGCCGATATTTCATGGCTGCTGCTGGGGATGATGCTGACGCTTGTATTCATCTCTTTCCAGGGACTCACCTACAGCCAGAGTTTCCGTACCATCAATGAACCTATTCCGTTCATGACGGGTACAAAAGTTTTCCTGAAAAGGTTTTTCGTCAGCGTGTTTGTGCCCGCCGGAAGTGTCGCCTCACTTGGATTTTTTACCCGCGATTTCGAACGAAAGCACGTCCCGCTCACCAAGACGTATTTCGGATCGCTGATCTATGGTATGACAAGCGGAATTTCTCTCGTGCTGGTAGCTATTCCAACATTGATCTGGTCTCTTGTCAGAAGGAATGTATTTTCCAACCAGATATGGTCGCTGGTCATTCTCGTGCTGGTGATCGGGTTGCTGGTTTTTCTCACCCGGTCGCTTTTTACAAAGGGGGTAATTTACCGGCTCATCATGCGGGTATGGCCGGCAATGGACAAATATCTTTCGGAAATCAGGTCCATCAAACCGAGGAAACTTCCGTATGTCACCACGTTACTTGCCGCGATGGGTGTGGAGATAACGGGGATTTTTCATCTCGCGGTAGCCATGCTTGCCCTCGGGTTTCCTGTTTCTTTCGAAGCTGCCATTCTGGGTTATATCACGGCAATGCTTTTCCAGATCATTTCGCCATTCATGCGCGGTCTTGGAGCAATTGAGCTTTCCCTGGCATTTGTACTTTCGAGATATGGTTTTTCAACGGTGGATGCTATTTCAGTTACGCTTCTCTATCGTTTCTTTGCATTCTGGCTGCCCCTGGTGATCAGCGGTCTGAGTTTTGGATTTATACGTAACAAGCTCTTGCTCCGCCTGGTACCTGTCCTTCTGTCCTTTCTCATGGGACTGGTCAATATTGTTTCAGTGCTGACGCCTGCCCTGTCGGAAAAACTGGTATCTCTCAGACCTTACATTCCCAGCGAGTTTTTCGAATACTGGGGATTTTTTCTGATGATCGGGGGATTACTGTTGCTGATCAACAGTGCATTCCTCCTGAAAGGTTTACGGACCGCCTGGTTTATTGCCATCATCGTGACGGTTTTTTCCCTGGCCGCGCATCTTTTCCTGGCCCTCAACTATCCCGAGGCCATGCTGGCCATGGTGCTGGTAGGTTCACTGTTTTTTACCCGGCGTCAGTATTTTGTCAGGGGGAATCCCCTGTTTGGACAGATCAGCGTTACCACGGGTTTGCTCGCTGTGCTTGCCGTTATGATTTATGGAATAATCGGATTTTATTTCCTGGATGAGCGGCATTTCAACGAAGATTTTTCACTGGGCCAGTCTATACGGCACACGATGATGTATTTCTTCCTGTCAAAAGGGGATACGCTTATCCCCGCCAGCGGATATGCCAGGGATTTTGTGGCCACTATCAAGGTGGCAGGTTTTCTTTCGCTGGCATTCCTGACCTTCACGCTGATCAGACCGGTCATCTTCAGATTCAGAAAAGATGATGAAGAAAGGATAAAAGCCCGCGAACTGATCCTTAAATATGGACATTCGGCTTTTGATCATTATAAAACAAGTCAGGGCAAATATCTGTACTTCCTGCATGGGAAAAAGGCTTTTTTGTCGTATAAGGTTGCAGGTAATTATGCCATTGTTCTTGAAGATCCGGTAGCGCCCGCACGCGAACTGATGATCCAGTGTATCGGGGATTTCCAGAGCTTTTGCTTTGATAACGGGCTGAAGAACTTCTATTATCTGGTTCCCGAGAAAAGCCTCCGGATGTATGAAGAAAATAAGAAAAAGCACTTTCTCGTGGCCCAGGAAGCCATCGTTGATCTCCATGAATTCAATGAAGAAAACCTTCAGCAGGAAACCAGGAAAGCTCCTTTGAACGGGTATTCTGTCAAATTATATCCCCCCCCGCTTCCGGAAGAAATTCTCCAGCAGGTGCATTCGGTTTCTGATGAATGGCTTAAAGAAAAAGGAAGGAAAGAGATTCATTTTACTCAGGGAAGCTTTGTACTGGATGAGTTGCGAAAACAAACCGTGATGGTGATGTACAACAAGAAAGGTAACATCATTGCTTTTCTCAATATCATCCCCGGATGTTCTTCTGATGAAGCAAAGTTTGATTTGCTGCGCTGCCGGAAGGATGTC
>JBLNAN010000343.1:0-3254 GCA_050259355.1 Syntrophothermus sp.
ATGTTACCATAGTCATAACCACCGGCACCACGACGTGCATCCACGGTGTTGAATTCCTGGTTGTCGATGACCGTTCCGTCGATAACATATAACGGCTGGTTGTTTCCCGAAATGGAGTTGATACCACGGATAAGTACGCGGGACGAACCGCCCATGTTACCAGTAGCAGTGGTGATCTGAACCCCGGCGATCCTACCAGACAACTGATTAATTACGTTAGATGAACCAGTGGTTTGCAGTACGTCACCTTTTACATCCTGAACAGCGTATCCCAGTGCTTTCTTTTCACGGGTGATACCGAGAGCTGTTACAACAACACCTTCCAGCTCCTTGACTTCCGGCTCCAGGACAACATTGTAAGTGTTTTCGGTTCCCAGGGTGATTTCCTGGGTTTTCATACCTACAAATGATACCAGAATTACATTCTTGTCCTGCGGAACGGAGAGGGTAAATTTTCCGTCCACATCTGTAATTACGCCAATGGTAGTCCCTTTAACGAGAACAGTTGCACCCGGGATGGGGGCTTTGTCCTCTGAACTGGTTACAGTACCAGTAATCGTTCTCTGGGCACTGGCCACTTGCATCCCTATGAATAGCATAAGGGCAAGGAGAATCATAAATTTTCTCATAACGGTGATTTTTGGTTAATAGAATGAATTAATAAAACGAGGGATTCAGATAGCATATCGGATAAACCAATAAGTTTTTCCGGTACATTGATATATGTTGAATTTATTTTCATGCTCATTCTCATGCAATTTTAATAAATAATTTTCCTTTAGCATCAAAATTAATTAACAAAATTTTAACTAATTGTTAATTATTTGTAAACATATAAATCTCTAAATATTTAGAAATTATGGAGTTTCTTCCCGCTATTGCCCTTTTTTAACTCCTTCAATTTATATCAAATATAAATAAAATCAAGGGAAATCGAAACTTTTACCTCAGTTTTTTAATAAAGAAGCCAAAAAGAATGATCAGGATTATATAAAATGTAGTATTTACTGGGGAAATGGATTGCTGCAATAATTGATATGAACAAATCAGAAGGGTGGCAAGGGAAAACAGATAATACCCTGATTTTTTCATCCGGAGCATCAGGAATATTCCGGCCAGTCCGGCGAGATGCAGAACTGCCCCTCCTGAAAAAATAAGCATAAGCATGCTTCCGGACACGGGTTTTTCGGGTACATACAGATTGATCACCGAGGTAATCCTTCCCGAATAGAATAAGGATATAAGGAAAAGGAGGGCCAGAACAAGATAACTGGTGATGGTAAAAATGGACAACCAGGTAAGCAGGAAAGGCCGTCCGGGAACTACAGGAGATAGATTTTCCGGTTTGCTGTTTTCAGAATCCATTTCAGTTCATGATTTTGAGAAAGCGACTGTACAGATAAATAAACAGCCCTGTAACCATCACGTCAAAGAGCTGGGGAGAACCGTTATTGATATAAAACATGTTGTTGAAGATCAGCAGGATCTGCGAAATCGTGTAGATATGAAATCCTTCTCTGCGCATCTTCCACATCCACAGGGCCCCGGCGGCAGACCCTGCAAAAAGGATAGCCGAAAAAAGAAAAAAAGTTCCCGGAATATGCAGAAGCTGTTCCCAGTCGGGTATTTTCAGCACTTTAGCGGTCAGTTCAACGCCCATCTGATAAAATTGAGGGAACAAAAAACTGATCAGCGAGGAAAGGAAATTCAATCCGCTCGAGATAAAAGTAAGAACACATAACACCGTGAGTGTTTTGGGTCTCGGTGGTGTTCCAACCGGGATATCGGTATAAGAATCTTCCATATTTTTTTCTTGCAGCAAGGCCCGGAGACGCTGAACGTCCCCGGGATACTGCCATCAGAAATTACAATTCACCTACTTCTTTTTCTACTTCGTGAAGGATTTCGCATGATTTCACGAGTTCCTTCATGGTATTGTGATCAGGATAAAGGGGACGGTCGATGTCGAGAAAAGCCACGTGTTTACGAACAACCTCCTTCGCCCGGGAAGTTCCTTTTCCAAAGGTATATTCCCTGAAATCAAGTGCCTGTGCGGCGGCCATGAATTCAATACCGAGTATGCCATAGGCATTATCCAGAATCTGGAAATTCTTCAGCGCCGTGTTCATGCCCATGGATACGAAATCTTCCTGGTCTGCTGCAGCCGGGATTGACTGGATACTGGCAGGAGCAGAGAGAATACGCTGTTCGACGATCTGCATGTCGGCCGTATACTGGCTGAGCATGAGTCCGCTGAACATACCTGCGCCTTTTGTTAGAAAAGCGGGAAGTCCCACGCTGAGGGCGGGATTATTCAGCCGGTTCATCCTTCTTTCTGAAAGCACACTGACCATTGTGATCACCATCCCGGCCATATCCATCGGTACGGATACCGGGGATCCCTGGAAATTTGCTCCCGAAAGCTGGAGATTTTCCTCCGGGAAGAAAATAGGATTATCGCCCACGCCATTCAACTCGATCTCCACCTGCGAACGTGCATAAGCCAGCGCATCGTGTGCGGCACCGATCACCTGCGGGGTAGAACGCATGGAATACGCGTCCTGCACCTTGCATTTGATCCGCCCGGCCTCGAGATCGCCTCCTTTTACACATTTAAAAATAGCAGCGGCACTGCGTATGGCACCTTTGAATCCGCGAACCTCGTGAAGCCTCGGAAGATACGGCCGCATATTGGCTTTCATAGCTTCAAGCGACATGGAAGCCGCAATTTCTGCCTGTTTCAGCCAGTTGTTGGCATCATACAGGAACAAGGCACTCATGGCGGTAAGCACGTTGGAGCCATTGATGGTGGCCAGTCCGTCGCGCGCCTGAAGTCCCGGTACAGGAATACCGGCCTGTTCGAGGGCTTCTTTCCCCGTCATCAGCGTTCCCTGGTAGTAAGCATGTCCTTCACCCATCATCAGCAAGGCAATCTGTGACATGGGAGCGAGGTCGCCACATGCACCCACGGAGCCTTTCTGACAAACAAAAGGAGTCACGCCTTTGTTCAGCATGTCAACCAGTGTCTGGGTAATTTCAAGACGGCAGCCGGAGTTGCCGTGGGCATGCACGTTAATCCTGCCCAGCATGGCACCTCTCACCCAGTCGATGGGCATCGGATCGCCGATACCTGCCGCGTGATTATAAATGAGATATTTCTGGAATTCCTTAACCTGTTCATCATTAAGGACTACTTCCGAGAACTCACCAATGCCGGTGTTCACACCGTACATGATCTCATGTGCCTCGATTTT
>JBLNAN010000344.1:0-3548 GCA_050259355.1 Syntrophothermus sp.
AATTTCCATTTCACGGATGGCCTCGGGCGCCAGCACCGAAAAAAAACCAAACATGTGCCCGGGATTGAAAATGGGGGCATCGTCAATCAGGATCAGGTTCTGATCCGCATTTCCGCCTCTCACGTAAAACAAGGTAGATCCGTCGCCGTAATTCTGGATTCCCGGAACTACCTGCAGCGACCTGATAAGATCCTGTTCGCCTGCAAAGCCCGGCAGCGCCGTCATTTGTGCAGCAGAGAGGCGGAATGACTGATCATCCGAAAGAGATCTTTCTTTCTTCGAAAGAACCTCCACTTCCCTGATGTCCTGTTGAAGGGCCTCCAGCTCGAAATTTATCTTCAGGTTCTCCTTCAGCTGAAGCAAAACTTCTTTTTTGGAATAGCCTACAAAAGAAATCATGATTCTGTATGATCCCCCGGGTAAGGTCAGGCTATAAAATCCATAAGGATTAGAAGCGGTACCAATAAAATTATCTTTATCATACACCGTGGCGCCGATCAGCGGTTCACCGGTCGACTTATCCCGCAAAAAACCGCTGATCGTGAATTTTGTGGCTTCTTTTCTGAATTCCGGGGGTTGATTTTTATCGGGTGCTTTCTTCCTGAGGATCACGTGGTCTTCAACCAGCCGATATTCGATGTCTTCCGGTAACAATAACTGGTTTAAGATATTCCTGATCGACTGATCCTGAACAGCAATTGTGATCTTCTTCCGGGGGATGGTCTCCGGATTATAGGAAAATGAAATACCGGTTTTTTTGCTGATCAGCGTGATGACTTCCTTCAGATCTTTATTCTTTACTGAAAAGGATATTTTTCTGTCCAGATCCTGGGCGGATAGCGCCAGCGGACAAATAAACAAAATCATGTAAAGAAAAAGCTTCTTATGCTTCACTGATTACATCCCTTGCCGGATAAAACGAATCCTTTTTCGTTCTTTTCAAGAGACAAACTTAATGTTTCCTTCAACACGTTCAGCACCGATTCCTCCGATTGGTGATCAAAAGTTGCACTCACGCGGCAGCTGCCCAGAGCAGGATCAGAAAGGAAGATGTTGCCGCCATAGGTTTCTTCAATCGTGGTAATGATTGTGGACAGTGAATCATTTTCAAATACCATCCTTCTTGTTTTCCAGGCCAAATAATTCCGGTCGGTATTGGTACTCACGCTGATCATGCTGCCATTGCTGATTGCCCTTTCTCCCGGCTTCAGAAAGATCTTTTCCTGATTTGATCCTTTCCTGTAAATGATCACCTGGCCCGTATCCAGAATTACCTCGAAGGAACCTCCGGAAGCATTTGTATTTACTAAAAAGGAAGTTCCAAGCACTTCTATCAGCACATCCTTTCCGGTCACAATAAAAGGTCTTTTTTTATCATGGGCAACCCTGAAGTAAGCCTGACCGGAGAGCGAGACTCCTCTTTCCTTGCCTTTATCCGCGAGATATTTTATCGCGGAACCTGCATTCAGCGTGACTTTTGTACCATCAGGAAGTTCATCTTCAAGAATAGTATTGGAAGCCAGTAGTTCTTTTTCATCAGGAGAATTCAGGAAATGAAAAATAAACCATGCCGGCACAAGGAGCGCCAGCAGGATGGCTGCAACACGGAGATATTTTTTAAGATTCAGGTTTTGGCGGATGTTCTGTTTACCCTGGATTTTTTCTTCAAAATGGTTCCATTCCTCATTCAGATCAATTTGTTCAGCGATATCCTGATTTACAGCATTACTGATCAGTTCATATTCCTCAAAGATCTTCCGGTGTTCAGGATTTTCCATGAGCCAATGTGAAAGCTGCCTTATTTCTTCAGGCGTTGCCTCACCACTCAGAAATCTGGTGATCAGATCGTTTTCGTATGTAGGAAGGTTGTTCATTTTAATATTATAGGATAATACACTTGTCGTGCCTTTTACCCTTATGTTTCTTAAAAAAAATCATTCAGGTGCCTGACGGGTTTCTGTTTTTAATTTTTTCCTTAGAAAATCAAGCGCTTTCGACATCTGTGCCTCTACTGTTTTCACAGAAATGCCCAGGGTATCCGCCACTTCCTTGTATTTTTTATTTTCAAAACGGTTAAGTATGAATACTTCCCTGCAACGTTCCGGCAGCTGGCCGATGGCGGTGGAAATCATCACGCGGGTTTCATTTTCTTCCAACCGGTCGGCAGGTTCATACACTCTTTCCGAAAAGGTCTCTTCAAGCGAAACGATGTTTTTATCGAATTTTTTATTATCCCTGAGCCAGTTTAAGCACCGGTTCCTGATGGTGGTTACCAGAAGAGATTTCACATTGGCAGACAGATCTACCTGTTCACGTTTTTCCCACAAAACAATAAAACCGTCATGAACAATATCTTTGGCTACCTCAATATCCTTGACAAACCGGGTGGCAAAGACAACAAGTCCTTTAAACTCCTTTCTGAAAAGAGTTTCAAAACTGTTTTTATCCAGAAAACCTGCCGGGGTTTCCAATATTACTGCATTTTGGTTTTAAAAGCCAGGGCGTATAATTTCATCTGTTTGATCATGGCAATCAGCCCGTTGGAACGGGTAGGCGAGAGGTGTTCTTTCAATCCGATGGTATCAACAAAAGCCATGTCTGCTTCCAGAACCTCGTCAGGTGTATGTCTTGAAAGTACGCGGATCAGGATGTTTACAATTCCCTTGGTGATGATCGCATCGCTGTCGGCTGTAAAGATGATTTTTCCGTCTTCGAGCCGGGCATGCAGCCATACTTTCGACTGGCAACCGGTAATCACGTACTGTGGGGTCCTGAACTGTTCATCGATGAGGGGAAGGGTTTTCCCAAGCTCGATGATGAAGTTGTACTTGTCCATCCAGTCTTCAAACAGGGAAAACTCGGAAATAATTTCTTCTTCAGCTTCTTTGATGGTCATGGGTATATTTTATCCAAGCATGTTTTTTACGGTCACTATCCCGTCTGCAAGCGCATCGATCTCCTGCATCGTATTGTAAAACGAGAAGGAAGCCCTGATGGTGCCCGGCAAATTGAAATAATCCATCAACGGCTGTGCGCAGTGATGACCGGTTCTCACGGCAATTCCAAGCTTATCCAGGATCGTTCCTGCATCATACGGGTGGATCCCCTGCAGCTGAAAGGAGATCAGGGCTGTTTTGAAGGCAGCGGTGCCAACAATTGACAAACCTTCAATGGCCGTCAGCTTTTCTGTAGCATACTTCAGCAGGTCATTTTCGTAATCATGAATTTCTTCGATCCCTGTATTCTGAAGATAGTCAATGGCTGCATCCAGTCCGTATACCCCTTCAACGTTAGGTGTTCCCGCCTCAAATTTAAAAGGAAGATCGTTATATGTGGAATAATTATAAAACACTTCCCTGATCATTTCCCCGCCCAGCTGATAGGGTGGCATTTCGTTCAGCAGTTTTTCCTTACCGTAAAGCACGCCAATGCCCATGGGTCCATACATTTTATGCCCGGAGAAACAGTAAAAATCGCAATCCAGCTCCTGAACATCCACCCGGAGATGGGGAACGCCCTGTGCTCCGTCCACCAGGACGGGAATACCT
>JBLNAN010000345.1:0-4640 GCA_050259355.1 Syntrophothermus sp.
AATGCTCCCGCCATGATTTATCCGGGGAAAAACCAGCTCCGGCTGAAAAAAAAGAGAGATGCTCTGTTGGATAAATTGTGCCGGAAAGGTTTGCTGGATAAATACCAGTGTGACCTTGCCAAGAGTGAACCCCTGCCGGGCAAACCTTATTCTTTACCGAAGATGGCGCCTCATCTTACACAAAGAATTTCTGCAGGAACGCTGGCAGGACAACTGCTCAGGACCACCCTGCACCAGGATCTTCAGGATAAGGTTAATGAAATTCTTTCCTATCATTCCGGCATTCTGAAAGGAAACAACATTGGTAATGCCGCGGCCATCGTGGTAAGTGTTGAAAACGGGGAAGTCCTGGCTTACGCCGGAAACGTGCAGCCTGATGAACGTTCAGCCGGTAATGACGTGGATATCATCACCTCTCCCCGAAGCACCGGCAGTATCCTCAAGCCTTTCCTGTATGCATCGGCCCTGAATGAAGGGCTGATCCTGCCCAATACACTTCTTCCCGACATTCCCATGCAGATCGGCGGCTTCATGCCCGAGAACTACAACCAGACCTATGATGGAGCAGTGCCCGCAAGGGAAGCGCTTGCCCGGTCGCTCAATGTTCCCGCCGTAAAGCTGTTGCAACAGTATGGGTACGAACAGTTGTACGGGCAATTGAAAAAAATGGGTATGTCTACGCTCTCCCGTCCCGCCGATCATTACGGTTTATCACTGATCCTGGGTGGCGCTGAAACCACCCTCTGGGATCTGGCTTCCATCTATTCTTCCATGGCCCGTACCCTTATTCATTACCAGAAATCCGGGAAATATGACAAAAATGATTTCCGTCAGATAAAATTCATCCCGGATACAACGACAGAACACAATTTTAAGGGTGAGCATTCCTGGCTGGATGCTGCAGCCATTTATCTGACTTTCGAGGCCATGGTCGAGGTGGTCAGGCCCGACGAGGACTTTCAGTGGCAACAATTTTCCTCTGGCAGCAGGATAGCCTGGAAAACAGGTACCAGCTATGGAAACCGCGACGGCTGGGCAGTCGGGATAACCCCAGGTTACGTGGTGGCCGTCTGGACCGGCAATGCCGGAGGCGAGGGACGTCCCGGACTTACGGGAACAGGTTGTGCGGCGCCCATTCTGTTTGATATTTTCAAAGCACTGCCCTCTTCTGCCTGGTTTGAGTCTCCTTTGCAGGAAATGGTCAGCATTCCCGTTTGCACCCGCAGCGGGTTCAGAGCGTCTTCTGCATGTGAAACCAGCGAATACCAGTGGGTGCCGAAAAAGGGCCTGCAAACCCCGGTCTGCCCGTTCCACAAGCTGGTCCACCTGGATGCCAAAGGCGAATACCAGGTCACTTCCGCCTGTGAATCGCCCCTGAACATGATTCACACCGGCTGGTTCATACTTCCGCCTGCCCAGGAATATTTTTTCAGGACAAAAAATCCGTTCTACCGGACCTTGCCGCCTTTCAAACCCGGATGCGCACCGGCCGGGATCCGGCTGATGGAGATGATTTATCCTGAGAATAATTCAAGGATATATGTTCCCGTGGACATTGACGGAAAGCCCGGAAGTACTGTTTTTCACGTGGCTCACCGGGATCCTTCAAAAAAGATCTACTGGCATCTGGATGATAAATTTCTGGGAACTACCGCGGGTGAGCACAAGATGTCGCTTTCCCCGGAAAAGGGACTCCACCGTATGGTTCTGGTGGATGAATCGGGTGAAACGCTGAACGTGAATTTCGAAATCCTCAGAAAATAATTTCAGCGAGAAACAGAATCAATCCAGCGGGTAAA
Source organism: Syntrophothermus sp. (assembly GCA_050259355.1). GTDB lineage: Bacteria > Bacteroidota > Bacteroidia > Bacteroidales > FEN-979 > FEN-979. Next base: position 1,800 of record JBLNAN010000345.1, read on the forward strand.
AAAAGCATTGCCTGACGTTTCCCAGTTGTACTGCGGATGAACGGGATCAAAATATTTCGGAACATTTCCCAGTCCTGCCTTCTGATCTCGGTGGTACTCGAAAAGTATACGTTCCACTGTATATTCAGGGTGACCAATATGGCCGATAAAATTTTTTTCTTTTGATGCAATGATAAAATTCCCGGTTTCCGGAGAATGGGCCAGCAGATCAATCTGATCCGATCGTTCAGTCAGGTCGGATTCGACAAATCCGGCATAGCGACTTTGCGGACAATAAAAGATATCATTATCTGACCCCGTAACAGGATGGTCTTTTTTAAGATTTCTTGAAGGAAAAACGCCAAAAATTTTCTGCCGGAAAACTTCTTTTTCAACGCCCATGAATTTTCCGACAGCCAGTCCGCCCCAGCACAGCCCCATGGTTCCTTTCATCCGGCTCCAGCTGTAATTCATGATTTCAACGATTTCCGACCAGTACCGTACTTCCTCGTAAGGGATCCTTTCAACGGGCGCACCGGTAATGATCAGAGCCTCCGGCTGAAAATCCCGTACAGCTTCATCAAATGTCATATAAAACTGACCGAGGTGCTTTTTGTCCGTACTTGCGTATGTGTGAATCGCAGAGCGGATAAAAACTGGCCGGATGGGCATCGGGTGACGGCCAATCCTGGAAAGAATGCTGGTTTCGTACTTTTCAGCTTCCGGCATCAGGTTGAGAAACCCCACCCGGATCTCGTTGTCTGCCGGTGCGCGTAAGCACTGAATGCCCAGGGCAGTCAGGTGTTCAGTGAAAGGATAATTCAGGGGAAGAACTAGCGACATATTGAGTTGTCACTTCTGGTTATGTTTAATGCCCAGCTTGATCAGCACTAGCTTTTTAAGGTCTTCAAGGACCATTACATCCGTAACCGGAATACGGAATCCTCTTCCTTCAGCATAGACCTTTGCCGAATCAATGATCTCCTTGATTTTATCCGAGACGGAACTCCTCATGGCCTCTTCAGTAGCTGCAGGACCAAAAACGAACGATGCCAGAAAATGATCCCTGCAGGGGGTTAAATAAATGATTACTTTTTTGGGATTCTGTAAACGCATGCTCCAGCCGAAATTCTTTCCTGAAAAATTCCATTCTTTCGTTATATCCGGTCCGTTTTCAAGAACAAATTCGGTAAGTTCCTTCCATAAGGAATAAGAAGTACCCAGTGCTTTAAGAATATCTTCTTCGCCGGGTATGCTTGCCTTTTTCTCAAATACACTCAAAGCCATATCAGATCATTTTTTTGTTTTCCATCATGTTGAGGATGGATTGAGCAATTTCCTCCCTGGAGAAGGTGTGACAGTTATAGATCAGGTCAAAGATATGAAGATCAAACTTATTCCCGTAAAAAGTTTCCATCATAATCTTTCTTTTTTTATCCATTTCATTCGCCAGCTTGCGTGCTTCATCTGCTGTAATGCCCCTGGAAACAGTGACTTGCTGCACTCTCCACTCCAGGGGTGCCTGCAACCGTATGTGCAGTCCGTTGGAACAGTTTCGGGTAATAGCAGCTCCTGCACGTCCCACGATCACCACGTAACCTGCCATCGCAAATGACCGGATCACATCATGAACGGCTTTTTTGATGCGCATGGTACTCTTGGAATTGAGATAAAATGACGAAAGGATGTCATCAAGAAAACCCATCTGCTCCGATTGAAACAGGTAGCGGATATGCATAGGGTCGAGGTTTAGCTGTTGTGCTGCTTCCTGGATGATCTCCTTGTTGATCTCTTTCCACTTCGGATTCTTTTCGTGTCCAGGGAGATGGTTCAGCTTTTCTGCCAGTATGCCGGCGATTTTTTTGGAAGGACAACCAAATTCCCGTGAAATGGTTACAAAAGGATGAGGGCCACATAATCCCTCGCGCAACGGAAACTCTTCCCCGAGCCTCTTTTCCATGTAGTGCAACAGAACGTTTTCCATGACTCCGGATTTTTGGGATCACAAACAAAGATAATCACAAACCTCCTGAAAATCAAGTTCAAGAGCGTCACTTCAGGTTACTGCCCTAACAAATCATGAAATTATTTTCCTGTTGATTTCAACCTTCACATTTCCCTTTACCATGGCCCACACCGGACAGATTTTTTCTTCAGCCATACCTATCACTTTATCAATATCTTCTTCTGTTACATCCGGTGAATGAAGGATGATATCGAGGGTGATCACTGAAAACGAGGTGGGATGCTGTTCATGCCTGGTGCCGGAAGCATCAATGTGCATCTGCTGAATGGTCCTGCCCATACGCCTCAGAAAAGGCAGCAGGGTACTGCCCACGCAAGTGCCGAAGCTCATAAGGAAAAGCTCCAGGGAACAGTAACCCAGGTTGTTCCCGAGCGGTGGAAAATAATCAATGGAAACGGGAGGATGGGTGCCATCGGTGGTTGCATTGAAATGAACCCCTTCATTAACGAGTTCCATGGAAACATTCAGCTGTTTTGTCTTGTCCTGTGTAGTCATGGGAGTAAGTTTTAGTTCTGCGAAACTAAGAAAAATCGAAATCACATTTAAAAATTTATCATATCGATTTTATTGCTATTTGAAAATGTTATAGTATATTTATAGGTCCAAATGCTATAAAATACTGAACATATTTCATTGATAAAATCATTCTTATGAAAACATTTTTATCCATTTCAGCAATCACGCTACTGCTGCTCCTCGCGGGTTACTCTTCTCCCGCCCAGAATCCGCGCAATTCCTCCGCTCTCGTTGATGATACCATCAGCCTGTATCCGGGTTTCGCCGATACCGTGAACATCCTGGCTAACGATAACATTGCACCCGGCGATTCCATCAAA
>JBLNAN010000346.1:0-4991 GCA_050259355.1 Syntrophothermus sp.
ATCGACGTTTTTGACAAGCAGAAGTAGCCTGACCTGTTGATATTTTGACTATTTTTACAAGGTATTTTTCATCCTTTTATTATGGTTAAAATCACTACTCCTCCGGATGACGCAATGGTCATGCAAAAGATCAGGAATTTTTGTTCTTTTCAGGAAAGATACGTGCGGGAGGTTGAAGAAAAGCTGCGGGACTGGGCTGTTCAAAAGCGGAAAATATCCTCTATCGTTCAGCAACTTAAAAAGGATAATTATCTGAATGAAGAACGCTTTGCACGTTCCTACGCATCCGGAAAATTCAGGAACAACAAATGGGGCCGCGTTAAAATAGAATTCGAGCTTTCCATCCGAGGAATCAGCGAAGAACTGACCAGCAAGGCCATTCAGGAAATTCCGGAAGAGGATTATCAGATCACGCTGCAAAATCTTATCCTTTCCAAACAAAAAGAAATAAAACCCGAAAAAGTTTTGAATGTCCGTGATAAAATTCTAAACTTTGTATCAGGCAAGGGATATGAAACCTCCCTTGTCATCGATTTGATGAACAAACTTAAAATCTGAAAATGGTTGCATTAGAAAATATCAAAGAGCTCCAGGTACGTCTGGATGCTCTGAGGAGGTACCTTTGACATTGATAAGAAATTAGAACTTATCGCGGAAGAAGAAAAAATGACCCAGGACGGCGATTTCTGGAACAATCCTAAAAATGCCGAAACCATGCTGAAATCCATCCGCGACAAAAAGCGCTGGACGGATTCGTATATGGCCGCAACCGACAGCTATGCAGACCTGCAGGTACTCTGGGATTTTTATATTCAGGGAGAAGGAAGCGAAGAAGATCTCGATAAGCAGCACGCGGCGGTCCTTCAGAAGGTAGAAGAACTTGAATTCAGAAATATGCTCAGCGGCGAGGAGGACAAACTCAGCGCCATCGTGCAGATCAATTCCGGAGCAGGCGGCACGGAAAGCCAGGATTGGGCACAGATGCTGATGAGGATGTACATTCGCTGGGGAGAAAGGAATAATTATAAGGTAAAGGAGCTGGATTACCTTGAAGGGGATGTTGCGGGGATAAAATCAGTTTCGCTGGAAATAGAAGGTGATTATGCGTATGGCTATCTGAAAGGGGAAAACGGCGTTCACCGGCTGGTAAGGCTTTCCCCGTTTGATGCAAATCACAAGCGCCACACTTCCTTTGCATCGGTTTATGCTTATCCGGTTATTGATGACGATATCGTCATCGAGATCAATCCATCTGAAATCACCTGGGATACTTTTCGATCCAGTGGTCCCGGCGGGCAGAATGTAAACAAGGTGGAAACCGCGGTAAGGCTGAAGCACGAGCCCACCGGCATCATCATTGAATGCCAGGAGACCCGGAGCCAGGGGCAGAACCGTGAAAAGGCCCTCCGGATGCTGAAATCTCAGTTGTATGAGATTGAATTGCGGAAAAAGCGCGAAAAGATTGACGAAATCGAGGGTACCAAGAAGAAAATAGAGTGGGGAAGCCAGATCCGCAACTACGTGATGCACCCTTACAAGCTGGTCAAGGATGTCAGAACCGGGTATGAAACTTCCGATGTTCAGGCTGTTATGGATGGCGATCTTACTGCTTTTATCAAATCCTTCCTGATGGAATTCGGAAGCAAAACGTGATTGTTCACGCGAAGTGCGAAGAATACAATGATACGGGAGAAATGAAATCGCAAAAACCAAAAACCAAACCAGATGAAAACACGTACTGAAAGAGACACCATGGGACCTGTCGAGGTTCCGGTGGATAAATACTGGGGAGCCCAAACCCAGCGCTCGATCGAGAACTTTAAAATCGGAGAACCTGCTTCCATGCCCAGAGAGATCATTGCAGGGTTTGCCATCCTGAAGAAGGCAGCGGCACTGGCCAATTTGGAGCTGGGTGTTTTATCCAGAGAAAAAGCGGATCTCATCGTGGCAGTATGTGACGAAATCCTGGCCGGCAAACTCAATGACCAGTTTCCCCTTGTGATCTGGCAAACCGGTTCGGGTACGCAATCCAACATGAATGTAAACGAGGTGATTGCCAACCGTGCCCACGTGCTGATTGGCGGAACGCTTGGCGAGAAAACCATCATTCATCCCAATGATGACGTGAACAAGTCTCAGTCATCCAACGACACTTTTCCCACGGCCATGAGTATTGCGGCTTACCGGATGGTAGTGGAAACAACCCTGCCTGGAGCTGGTAAACTGCGTGACATGATGGCGAAGAAAGCAGGAGACTTCAAAGACATTGCCAAAACCGGCCGTACCCACCTGATGGATGCAACGCCTCTCACCCTGGGTCAGGAATTTTCGGGCTATGCATCACAGCTTGATCACGGGATAACCGCGTTGACAAACACTTTGCCACACCTGGCAGAGCTTGCGCTGGGCGGAACAGCAGTAGGTACGGGACTGAATACACCCCGGGGCTACGACGTGCTGGTGGCAAAAAAGATTGCAGAACTTACCGGTCATCCTTTTGTGACCGCTCCCAATAAATTTGAATCCCTTTCGGCACATGATGCCATGGTGGAAACTTCAGGAGCACTGAAAACCCTGGCCGTGAGCTGTATGCACATTGCCAGCAATATAAGGTTGCTCGGCTCCGGCCCAAGGTGCGGCATCGGTGAAATTATGCTTCCCGAGAACGAACCCGGTTCCTCCATCATGCCCGGAAAAGTGAATCCCACACAGCCCGAGGCGCTGACGATGGTTTGTGCCCAGGTAATGGGCAACGACGTGGCAGTGAATATCGGCGGGATGAGCGGACATTTCCAGCTCAACGTGTTCAAACCGGTGATCATCCGGAATGTCCTTGAATCGGCCAGGTTGCTGGGTGATGCCTGTGTTTCGTTTACAGACAACTGTGTGGTGGGCATCGAGCCCAACATAACCGCCATCGAGCGAAACCTGGAAAATTCCCTGATGCTGGTTACCGCGCTGAATCCGCACATTGGCTATGACAATGCTGCCAAAATTGCCAAGAAGGCACACAAGGAGCATAAGACCCTCCGGGAAGCAACACTGGAGCTGGGTTTGCTCACGGATGAGGAGTTTACCCGGATCGTTGACCCGAGGAAGATGATCTGAGGCAATGTTCAATTATCAATTATCAAGATCAATTATCAAGTACTTGATTTGATAATATGGGGGGACTTTCAGAAATGCAGTTTGTGATAGTCATACGTCTGGCTGTCGCGAAACTTGCGGATCATCTGGGTGATCACCAGGATTTCTTTAAGATTGTTTTGTAAAAACCAGTTCATGGCTTCGGGTTTTCCATGACAGGCATCGGCAAACACGATCATGAACAAAAAATTATTCTGTTTCAGCCAGGCATATGCTTTCTGATCTTCATCGATGGCACTGTCGAGCGCTGCCAGCTCCGGATAACCATTTTTCATCAGCCACATAAACGCAGCATCGCTCCCCCGGATGGCATGGGAAAGCGCGGAAATTTCAGGATACCCGTGTTTTAATAACCAGTTGAGAATGTCCTCATTGCCTTTAATGGTTTCCCCGAAAGCGAGTAGAATTTTGGGTGGATATTTGAGGAGGTCCATTTTAGTAAACTTTTGCCTTTATGCCCGACGCCTCTACCAAAGCGGCAATTCGTTCAAGATCTAATTTACTGATTTTTTCAAGATTGTGCAAGGGTGTGGCCCGGTCGATCGAATAAACCATCACCATCGAAGGCCGGATCCGGCGGATGTGTTTCAGCCATTCTTCAACTTCACCGGGAGATGTATTGTCTATCAGTTCATTCCGGTAAGTACCCTTCAGAAACATGCTCTGGATGATCACCTTCTCGTTGAACCGGGCAAGGTGGTCGATCATCTCCTCAAACCGGACCGGTTCGACCGGCTGGTTGATGCGTTCGAAATACTTTAGAAATCCTGCATCCAGTTTCTGAATGTTGTTGTCGAGGCGCATCAGGGCGTCGAAGACCTCTGGAATATGGATACGGGAGGCATTGGACAGCACGGTGATCCTGGCAGCAGGAGCATATTTGTTGCGAAGTTCGATAGTGTCTTCAACGATTCCGGCGAAGTCCGGGTGCAGCGTCGGTTCACCGTTGCCGGCATAGGTCAGCGCGTCCGGCAGGTAATTCTCATCCGCCATTTCCTTCAGCCGCTGCTCCAGGTAGGTTTTAACCTCGATACGGGAAGGCAGTTCTGGAATAATTCCCGGCTTGTGCAGCGTCCAGCCACACTCGCAATAGATGCAATTAAAGGAACAGTATTTTGAGTCGTTGGGAAGCAGGTTGATCCCCAGCGATAATCCCAGGCGCCGGCTGCGAACGGGACCAAAGATCACATCATGAAAAAGGAATGTAGGCATAGTAAAAGTAAAATGCAAATTTGGTGATTTTCCTCTGATGGAAAATTATTTACCTTTACAAACTTTCCAACATTCAATTTGTTGTACTCGTATCAATGACACTGAAAGAAATACAGGAACCCGTCAGGGAACCGATTAAGATTTTTGAGGATAAGTTCAGGGAATCCATGAAGAGCAAGGTTCCTTTGCTGGATACGATCATGCGGTACATCGTGAAAAGAAAAGGAAAGCAGATGCGTCCGCTTTTTGTTTTTCTTTCTGCAGGAACGACAGGTAACCTGAATGAAACGACCTACCGTGCGGCTTCGCTGATCGAGCTTTTGCACACGGCGACCCTGGTACACGATGATGTGGTGGATGATTCCAACATGCGCCGCGGCTTTTTTTCCCTGAATGCCCTCTGGAAAAATAAAATTTCTGTTCTGGTAGGGGATTATCTTCTTTCAAGAGGTTTATTGCTTTCTTTGGAAAATGACGATTTTCAGCTTCTGAAGATCGTTTCCAATGCCGTGAGGGAGATGAGTGAAGGTGAATTGCTGCAGATTGAAAAAGCACGCCGGCTCGACATCGAAGAAGATATTTATTTCCAGATCATCCGCAAGAAAACCGCATCGCTGATTGCTTCCTGCTGC
>JBLNAN010000347.1:0-3087 GCA_050259355.1 Syntrophothermus sp.
GAATAGGTGCCGCCCACGGGTGTTCCACCTGTCAGCGGGAAAGCCGGGATATAGGAGCACACGGAACCCAACGGCTGCAGGGAAACCACCGGCAGAGGTACCACAGCCAGGTTTTGTGAAACCGTTTTACTGCAGGTCGTTGTCGGATCCGTGTAGGAATACGTAATGATGAAGGTCCCGGTACCTTGCACGGCCGGGTCAAACGTGGTGGCAGGAGTTCCGCCAATGGTATAACTTCCTCCTGCCGGTGTCCCGCCCGTGAGGGTGAATGCTGGCGCATTGATGCAAACCGGTGTAAAGGATCCGAGCGTGACATTCGGGAATGGCTGAATGGTGATAAACAGGGTCGACGCCGTGACACCCGGTCCGCAATCGGTATTGTAACCTCTCACCGACAAAGTTCCGGAAGTGGCGGTTGATGCAAAATCTATCGTGATAGAATTGTTTCCATTGTTGATGATGGTTGCGCCTGTTCCGGAATAGGTCCACTGGTAGGAAGTGGAGTTGGGTTCAAGGGGTACAGTGTAGGCCACACCTGTGGTTCCACCGCAAAGACTTACAGGTCCGGCGATGGGCGATGGTGTTCCCGGACCCCGGATTTCTACCAGTTGCGTTTGAGCGGTACTGGTGCTTACCGCGTACCACCAGGTATTGATGGTGCGGTTATTTCCAAATCCACCCCCTCCGGAATTCCAGATATGACATCCGGTTGAAGGGGTACTGAGACAACCGGCAAAATTGGTGGTTCCCCCCGGCAGGTTTGAATCATCCCAGTAAAACAACGGATCCGGCGGGGCGGGGATGGTCATGGGTCTCACCAGCTGAAGTCTGAAACCATTGGCATTGAATTCCACGTCATAGAGTGGCAAATTGGTAAGCCCGTTGATATAGCTGATATAAAACTGAAATACAGAACCATGGGGAATCGGTTGTCCGATGCCATCCAATCCATCCCACGCGATGGTGTTGATGCCCGTTGTTACAGGAGATGGAATAATCCTGTCAACATAGGGTAATCCCAAAGCTGATAGCAAAAGGTGGATCTCCACGTTTCCGGATTTATTGCATCCAAAGGTAAAATCCACGGTTCCGTCACAATGCCCGAGTGCAGTAACCGGGATATTATTATTGAGTCCGCCAAGTGTTCCGCTTGGATAAACAAGGTTGTCGGGGTCATTCAGAAACAGTTTGTACTGGGGGTAGGTATGTTCGCCACCGACTGATTTTCTTGCAATATTGGCTGGATAGAGCGGGCCGATAGGATAGCAGCCCGATTCATTACAGGAAGTGGTAAAAGTCCCCGGGATCATCCCGTTAAGGTCAACTTTGGTGATGATGCTGTCGTAGGTGTAAACAAAATAGCTGCCCCAGTACTGGTTGGCCGAGCCCTGCAAGGGGTTTTCAGCATACATCTGCCACGCCTTCGACCACAGCCGGCCATCCTTTGCAGTCCAGCTGGTGAAATTTACAACAGTTACATCAAAATTTGCATAGGTTTTATAGCTTTCACTGGGCCATCCGGTCCAGTCCACGTGCAAAACAAGGTAATAATCGCCATTCATATCGGGAGTGCAGCGCAGCGCCCAGTAACCTGCGGCGCCTGCAACAACGCTCGGTCCGGCAACGGCGTGTGACCAGTCATCAATATATCCTCTTGATCCGGAGGTGGTAGGAACGCTTCCCAGTGTATCAAGGGTTCCGTTTGGCCGGAAAAATTCGAAAGTGGCTGCACCCTGATTGTGCTTGGTTTCGCCAAATCCAAAATAAATTACCTCACTGGTATAATCTGAAATATGAATGAAGAGCTTGTAATCATCAGAACCGACTGGACTCAGGAATTTGTTCCGGGTGGTGTCCATGCAGATTTCACCCTTATGATTTTCCTGGGGCCGGAATTGCTTGGTCCCTTCACCCAACGATTGCAGTGAGAACAGTAATAAAAGGAAAAAAACATATACCCCCGGTACAGAACTTTTCATAGGCTCCCTGATAGGATCATGAAATTACATCCTGATAATAGAGTATAAAATTAATGAAAAGTTGCTTAATTTTTAAGAAAATATATATTCAGATCATTTTTTAACCGGGGGATCGGTTTGATTGGTCTTGACGGAAGATTTTGCAACAGATTTACCGGCGATGATCTGGCTGAGTTCTTCTTTGTTTTTTGCTCTCTGAAGGAAATCTCCATTCTTATCAAAAACCAGGATGCTCTTTTTTCCATTACTGGAAGTGGCGACAATTGCATACCGGGTATCTTTTTCATTGGTTTTCGCTGCTCTCTTGATTACACCGCCTTTCAGGTTCTTGGCAACAAATTCGGTTATTTTTTTCGGGAGTTGTGAAGGCTTCAGTTCAGTATAATTCTGTCCGCTCATTGAAACTGAAATCAGGAAAGCGATGATAAAAAAGGCAATTTTTTTCATGGAATGGATTTCTATTAAGAATGCAAATTTATGCATTTTAGTATTTACCGGTATAAATTTTTGTCAGGTATTGCTCTGGGTTAGTCTTTTATGCACCGTACCGAAAATGCATGCGCCCGGTTTGCAGGATAGGTCGAAACGCTGGGATCAGGTTCATTCATGCCATGCGCCCATGCCTTGTAATTTCCTCTTGATGTAGAAGACCACAGGATGGTTGCAAAATTTTCGAAGTCCCATTTCATGTTATCAAAACGATCGCCGAACAACCATCCGTTGAAGCCTGAATAACCCGTTCCTTTCAGGGGATTTCCTGCAAATCCCTCGTCAATGTAATTCAGGAACAACGTGTTCCATTCGTTTTCGGAGGGGACGTGCCACGCGGGAGGGCAGATACCTTTTCCATCCGCGGCCGGGTTGTACTGCATCATCTCGTCCCACTGGTATAATCCGCCGCGGGTGTCGCACGCCGACGGGGTGTCGAAGTAGCAGTATTTCTCGTTGACGCAGTTGTCGCGTTGCATCTGGGTGGAGGTGATGGATGTTCCGTGGTTGAGGTTGGCGGCCATCCAGCACTGGGTGCCGATCTGGACGGTGGGGTAGGTCTTGTTGTCGCGGATATCGGTCAGGGTGCCCCCGCAGGTGAAGGGAGCTGCCGGCAGCA
>JBLNAN010000348.1:0-2576 GCA_050259355.1 Syntrophothermus sp.
CCACAACAGCGCCTACCATGGGATTCGGATTTACCCAGCCGATCCCACCGCGGGCGAGAAGCAAAGCCCTCCGCATGTACTTTTCGTCGATCAGCAATTGTGAATTTTTCCTCATAAAAAATGCCCTGAAGCGACAATACTTCAGGGCATAATAACTATTTTAAAACAAAAGCGTTTCAAAACCATTTCTTCTTCCATCCAGACTTTACTGTCGGTGCCGTAGTTTCAACGGCTCAATCTGCCAGAAGGCGGATTCGCGGACTTTACCGCCGGTCGGGAATCTAACCCTGCCCTGAAGAAATTATTGTTTTATAAAGGAAACGTCTATTTTTTTCGTTTCCGCATGCAAATGTACTATTTTTTTATACCTGTTAATACATTCACAAATAAATTTTTTCATCCTATCTTCACCAGACGGGAAGTAACCACGGATGCTCCTGTCTTCATCCTGATGATAAAAATTCCTTGTGGCAGGTCTTCGGTAGAGATTTCCATGGAATGAATGCCAGAATTTAACCTGCCGTTGTATACCTGCCGGATCTCCTTGCCTGTCAGATCAAGGATCGTAACCGTGGTCATCTGTTCGGCCGGAATCTGAAGTCGCAAGGTGGTGTTTTCTTTACTTGGATTGGGATAACAGCTTACCGCGGCGTATTTTCCGGGAACAACGGTTTTAATTCCGGTGGTTATATCATTGATAATGTAGGAATAATAAACATCCTGCTCGCCATTGAAAGTGGCCGACCATGCCAGATGAGCGCCCCTGTTGTCGGAAATGATATCGATGTAATCGCCGATTTTGTCCTGATTGGGATAGCCAACGTTGGGATTGAATTTTTCAGACATCCTCTGGTTCACCGAGAACGTTTGTCCCTGATCTACGGAATAAGAATAGTACAGCGCTGAACTGTCACTTCCGGCGGCAGCATCACGGGTATCATACCAAACCACGTCGATACGGCCATTTGGAGCAACCGCCATGGTTCCGAACCACTGGTAATTGGATAAAGATTGATCATCATTCACCTGAACCGGATCATTCCAGGTTAATCCGCCATCATTGCTGGAAGCAAACATCACATCTGCAGGGTCGCCATTGTTACGTATCACGGAAGATAAAACATAAATATTGCCACTGCCCGGACCATCGGAATGGTCAGAATCAATGTACATCATACCCATCAGTCCGACAGGATTGACCGGCACGGCACTCCCGCTGGGGAAACCATCGAGATTGATATAACTGGAATTTTCCCAAACGATCGCCGCTCCGGGGATTTTGGCATTGGAAGATTTTGTAACCACCAGGTTACTTCCCATTCCATTGATTCCAACGGTGTACAGGTTACCGTCCTTATCCACGGTAAGTGAACCCCAGAAAGGGGAATCAGGAATTTCCGAACAGGCTTCATAGCTGGTGCCATGATTGGTTGAACGGGTAAACATACCGGGATAGCAATAGCTGTAATACTGATTCCAGTATTCATAGATATTCCCCGATCCAACTCCGTTTGTCCGGTCAATGGTCATCCATTGTTTGTCGCCGCCCATGGCCTCAACGCCATTGTCCCAGGTCGTTCCGCCGTCGGAGCTGCGGTAAACCCGGGTATAATAGGTGTTGTTGCTCGTTGAAAGACTGTTGTAGAAAAAAGTTCCAAGGGTATCATAATCCAGCACCGGATCACTTCTGAAAACGCCCTGGTCGATCACTCCCGGGAAATTCCAGGTATGGCCGGTGTCAGCGGTAAATGCCCATCCTGCCTGGCGGAAATTGGAAGAGATATCATCAAACTGCCTCCAGCCGATGGCAAGACGTGCAGGATTCTTAGGGTCGATACAGAGATTCGGCTCATTGGCTGCATCCCCGATGATGTTGTTTCCCTGGGCGTCAACATTGGCCTGAACCGTCCGGATACCAGAGGTACGGACATGGTAGGCGGGTGAAACACGCTGCTTGTTATACCGGTTGGGAACATAATTATCCTCCTTTTGCTCGAGAGGCCCCGGGATGGAAGATTTTGTCTGTCCGAAGCCGGACAGGGCTGTTAAAACGAATAACAGCAAGAGTATATTTTTCATAAGTAGTGATTTATGAAACCAAAGGTACTAACAAAAAACCAAAAAAAAAGCCGTCCCGGAAAAGGACAGCTTTTTTAATGATTTTGGGTTTACTTATCTTACAACCACTTTGCCGCTGGTGGTGTTTTCGCCGGCACTGACTTTCACAACATATACCCCCTTGGCATATCCTGAAAGATCAATCTTTTCTGTCATGGAATTACGGGCAGAATTGATTTTCCTTTCCAGCACGGATGAACCCTGCAGGGTAGTTACTGAAATTCTGACTTCCTGGTTCTTAACGCCATTAACCGTGAGGGCAAAAAGGCCACTGGTAGGATTCGGAGTCATAACCAATCCGAAGATGGCTGAACCCGGATCGTCTATACCGGTACAGGGGGTAAGAACGACGTGAATATCATCGGAAGCAGGTGTACAATCACCGGCTGAAATTGCCGAAAGGGTAAGAGTAACATTTGCCGTGGCTTTATCATTGGTTCCCGGAACATACGTAACAT
>JBLNAN010000349.1:0-11583 GCA_050259355.1 Syntrophothermus sp.
TGTACTGAAAGGTGCAAATGCTGCCGCTCTTTACGGATCACGTGCAGCAAACGGCGTTATTCTTATCACCACCAAAAAAGGCCAGGCACAGAAGGGCAAGGTGGTAGGTATTGAATTCAGCACCGGACTCAGCTTCGAACAGGTTGCTTATCTCCCCGACTACCAGAACGAATATGGTGGTGGTAACGGCGGCCTTGAGCCCACCTGGGAAGTAAAAGGTTATTCAGATAATTCAGGACATTACAAAATTCCCTACACCGATGGCGAGACCACTTATCAGTCATTCGACCTTGGTATGGATTATGGTATTGACGAAAGCTTTGGTCCGAAATATGATACCAAAGCAGGAGCTTACATAAAGGAAATGTTCGATGCTTATGGATTAACCCTCTCAACAGATCCCACCGCGACTGAATACAACAACCAGCCGTTGTACTATCGTCCGTATTATTCATTTGATGCATGGGATACCCAGAATTATGGAAAATCCATCGAGTGGAAAGCTCCCAAGCACGATGTAAAAGACTTCTTCAACACCGGTATCGGCTGGAACAACAACCTGGCATTCAACGGTGGAAACGAGGCTGCACAGTACCGTTTAACCCTTGGCAGTTATAACTCAAGCGGTTATATGCCCGAGTCAACCCTTGATAAATACACCATCGGTATCAGTGCAAATTCCAACCTTACCAAAACGATTCGTGCCTTCTCTGATATCACCTACATTTCCACCAGAACAAAGGGTCGTCCTGAAACAGGATACGGCGATGTAAACCCCGTTGAGCGTTTCAACCAGTGGGGCCAGCGTCAGCTCGACCAGTGGGATGCAAAATCGTATATCAATCCTGATGGTTCACAGCGTTCCTGGAACAGAACTTCCATGGATGATCCTACACCCGCTTATTCCAATAACCCCTACTGGGACAGGAATATGAACTACCAGAATGACATGAGGGATCGTTATTATGGTAACATCGGTGCATCATGGCAGATGCTTCCCTGGTTGAAACTTCAGGGAAAAATGAACCTTGACAACTATACTTTCCGCACGCAGGAAAGAGTAGCCATCGGTTCTGCTTCACAATCCTTCTACCGCGAGCAGGTTCGTACCAATTCCGAGCTTAACGCCGAATTCCTCTTCCTGGCCGACTACAGTTTCAATAAAGACTGGCGTTTGACCGGTAACGTGGGGGGTAACTATATGGACCGCAACTATCGTTTGAATGGTGAGTCAACCATCGGTGCCCTGATCATTCCGGAACTTTACACCGTTAGCAATGCACTGGATAACGTTGCACAGGATTACAAATCAAGGAAAAAGATCAATAGCTTGTATGGCAGTTTCTCTCTTGGATGGAGAAGCATGATCTATTTAGATGGAACCGTACGTTCCGACTGGTCATCTTCACTGCCGGTTGCAAAGAACCCTTATATCTATCCTTCAGTTTCAGTTAGCTGGCTTATCAGCGAGCTTCCTGCTGTAAAAGATGTAAAATGGATCTCTCTTGCTAAAGTAAGAGCCAGCTGGGCAAATGTTGGTAACGACACTGATCCTTACAACCTGCTCCCCTTCTATGCAAACTTCCTGGATCCCAACGGATATCCTTATCATTTCCCGCCTTATGGACTGTATACCTTACCGAATACCCTGAACAACCCGAACCTCGATCCTGAAAATACAACTTCTACCGAGGCCGGATTCGAAGTGAAATTCCTGGACAACAGGATTGGACTTGACTTTACCTACTACGCCAAGAATTCTTACAACCAGATCATTCCGGTTGCTGTATCAGGTGCATCAGGATATTCATTCCAGATCAAGAATGCAGGTGAGATCACCAATAAAGGTATCGAACTCTTCCTGACACTCGTTCCTGTAAGAATTAAGAATTTCGAATGGGTACTCACCGGTAACTTCTCCAAAAACAAAAACAAAGTTGTAAAACTTGTTGAAGGAATTGATAACCTGCAATTGGGCGTTGGACCTTTCAATGTTACTGTAAATGCGGCAGTTGGACAGGAATACGGACAATTAATGGGAACCAATTACGTTTTTGATAAAGACGGCAACAGGGTTGTAGATGCTGACGGACGTTATCTTAAAACTGGCGTTCAGGCACTCGGATCAGTACTTCCTGATTGGAACCTTGGTGTTGGAAACGACTTTAAATTATTTGGATTCAGTATCAGAACCATGATCGACATTCAACATGGTGGCCACTTCTTCTCAACCACGAAAATGTGGGGAACCTATACCGGTATTCTTAAAGGATCGGCAGTTGACAACATGAGAGAAAAAGGCGTGGTTATTTATGCATTCCAGGCCGCCTATGATGAAAATGGTGATCTGATTTATGAAAACGGTTATGTGAAAACGACCGGACAAAACCACACTGTACTTGACGCTCGTACCTGGGCTACCGATCATTATGACGGACCCGCTGCTCAAAACGTTCTGGATGCCAGTTATATCAAGCTGCGTGAAGTTTCTTTAAGCTACACCATTCCTGCTAAAATTACCGGCCCGATCCAGAATCTGAAAGTTGGAGTCTATGGAAGAAACCTTTTAACTTTCGGAACAGCTTTGAAAGGTATCGATCCTGAGCAGAACACCAGTGCAGGAAACGTCCAGGGTATTGAAGGAGCTGGTTTACCGGCTTTGAGAACCTTCGGTTTCAATATTGGCTTTAATTTTTAATAAAAACAGGATATAGATATGAAAACACTTATAAAGTTATCACTCGGGATGTTTCTGGTACTATTCTTCATAGGATGTACCAAAAACTTTGAGGAAATCAATACCAATCCCAATCAACCCACGGAAGTAGGGACTCCCACGCTCCTGACCGCTGCCATGAAAGGCCTCGGAGATGATATCTACGATGAATGGTGGGGCGGACGTCAGAGCATGCTCTATGCACAATACTGGTCACAGAGAAACTATACCTCTGAAGATCGTTATGCAATTCGTCAGAACGTTAACAACCAGTATTTCCGCCTGATATATCATGATGTTGCAAACCTCATGGAAATCATCAGGTTAAATACCGATCCCACAACAAAGGCCAAAGCTTCTGCTTATGGTGACAACACCAACCAGATCGCTGTTGCTACTATCCTCAAGGTATGGGCAATGCAGATCATGGCTGACACCTATGGTGATATCCCGTATTCAGATGCTTTCAAGGGCGATGCTGAACCTACCCCGAAATATGACAAACTGCAGGATGTTTATGCAAGCTTCCTGACTGAACTGAAAACCGCTGTTGAATCAATTGACGAATCAGCTCCTGGTTTCACTTCTGGCGACGTTGTTTATAAAGGCGACATGACTGAATGGAAAAAATTCGGTAATTCCCTCCGCCTCAGGGTTGCTATCCGCCAATCAGCTACGGATAACTATGCTGCAGCACATGCAATTGTTGACGAAGTAGGTACAGATGGTTTGATGACTTCCAATTCAGACAATGCAGTTTTCCAGTATATCGGAACAGCACCGAACAACTCTCCGCTGTATGATGCATACTGGACCTCTTCCCGTAATGACTTTACGGTTACCAAACCTTTTATCACATTGTTAAAAGGTGTTGATGATACCCTGAATAACAAGGTAAACCCGTTCCACGGACTGGTTGATCCGCGTCTGCAGATTTATTCAAGGCCCCGTAAAGGTGCTTACATGGGAATTCCTTATGGTATGACCGATGCACAGACCCAGCAGTACTGGTCAAAGAAAATAGCACCGTCGTTCTATGGCGCGGCTGCTTATGATGTTTCTACCGCTCCTGTTATTCTGAATGCTAAATACCCCATCGTATTCATGGAGTACGCTGAAGTCGAATTCATGCTGTCAGAACTGAATAACTGGGATCAGGATCATTACATTGCCGGTGTAAGAGCCTCCATTGAACATTGGAGAGATCTGGCCATCACGCTGGAAGGCTGGAGTGCAGATCAGGTAACCGCTTTCAATACAGAATATGAAGCGTATATTTCTGATTTGCCTCCTGCAAGCAAAACCACGGTAATGACCCAGAAATACATTGCCTTCTACGATCAGGGATACCAGGCATGGGCTGAGATCAGAAGAACCGGCGAACCCACGTTCCTGCTGAAGCCAGGCGAGATCAGCAATGTTGACGCCAGCGGTAATCCTATTTATTTCACCACGCTGAACGGTTTGACCACCATTCCGCTGAGGATGACCTATCCGCAACAGGAATACACCGTAAATGGTGCAAGTGTTTCCGCGGCTGCATCTGCAGTTGGTGGCGACAATATGGATACAAAGCTCTGGTGGGAACCGGGTAAATAACCATTGAATTTAATGATAAAAAGGGCGTCGAAAGATGCCCTTTTTTTATGGGAAAATTTTCGATCCGTCCTCTAAAAATACCGGACCCAGCAACGGCGCCGGATAATCATCTCGCCTTCGTAATTTTTCCAGATAGAAAGAGCCTTGAAATTTTCTTCCAGCTGGGGATGGGTAGTGGTCATCTTTATCCCGTAGGTAAGATACTGCCGGTGAAGATCATCAAAGATCATGGCAAGCACTCCCTTGCCATGAAAATCAGGTCGTACCCCTACAAGATACATATGAATGGCGTCGTTGTTTTTGAGGGCTCTGAGCAAATGAATAAACCCGAACGGGAGCAGTTTTCCCTTGCTCTTCTGTAATGCCCGGGTGAGGCTGGGTATGGTAACGCCAAATGCAATTACATCTTTATTTTTGTCCAGCACCAGCGAGACGAATTCCCTGCGGATAAATCCGAAGTACTGGTTGGTATAAAGATCCATCTGACGGTCGGTGAGCGCAGCATACCCGTATAGATCGCGGAAAGCGACATTTTGCATTTCAAGCAACTTTCTCGCATAGGGCAACAGCTCCTTCTTGCTTTTCGTATGCAGCAGTTCAAGCGAATATTTTTCCGCGACGAGCGAGGATAACCTGGCGATTTTCTCAGGGATCTCTGCTGGAACAGGAATTTTGTACTGTACCCAGTCCACGGCCTTGACAAATCCCAGCCTGACGAAATGTTCCGGGTAATAGGGATAATTGTAGATTGCGGATAATGCCGACAACTGTTCAAATCCTTCAATCAGCATTCCCTCGGCATCCATATCCGTAAAACCCAGCGGCCCGTGGATGCCTTTCATCCCTTTGGACTTGCCCCATTCTTCAACAGCGGTTACAAGTGCAGCGGATACATCCTGATCATCAATAAAATCAATCCAGCCAAAGCGAACAAGGTCTTCCTTCCATTTTCCATTGGCCTGGTAATTGATAATCCCAGCCACCCGGCCAACCGTTTTGCCATCCCTTATTGCCAGCCAGTATTCAGCGTCACAAACCTCAAACGCCGGATTTTTCTTCCGGCTGAAGGTATTACGGTCATCAAATTTTAAAGAAGGACACCAGTAAGGATGATCACGATACAGCTGAAAAGGGAAATCTATAAACTTTTCAAGGTCTTTCTTTCCCTTTACTTGTCGAATTTCCAGGTCTATCTGAGCCACTTTTCTTTTTTATACCACTCGATGGTTTCCTTAACTCCCCTTTCGAGGTCATAGTCGGCTTCAAAACCGAAATCCTGCTTCAAAGGATCAATTTCACACCGCCAGTTGCGGCTGGACAATACGTTGTATTTATCCGTGTTAAGGGTGGGAATGCTTCCCCATAAACCATATACTTTTTCCAGTCCGAATGCAAGTTGCTTTACAATAAAGGCCGGCACGGTGATTCTGAATGTTTTTTTATTCAGCACCTTTTTGGTAATGGCCGAAAATGTCCTGGTGTCATATTCATGACCATCGGCAACAAAATAGGCTTTCTGCTCAACGGGTGAGACCAGTGCCGTATACACCAGTTTTACCAGGTCTTTCACATAAATGAAGGTCAGGATCTGTGTTTCAGATCCTATGTAAGTTTCCAAACCCCGGTTGATGGTCTGAAAGAAAACAAAATAATCCTTTTCCTTGGGTCCGTAAACTCCCGTTGGCCTGAAAATGATCCAGGGAAAATCTTTTTGTTGTGTAAGATATTTTTCTGCTTCCAGTTTGCTTTTCCCATAAAGTTCGATGGGATTGGGTTCATCCGACAACATAACGGGTTTCATGGTATCGGGATTGCCCGGACCATACGCTGCAAGCGAACTGATGTATATGAACTTTTCCGGGATCATGCTGGTTTCACGGAGAGCTTCCATGAAATGCATGGTATTCCTGCAATTTACTTCAAAAAACTCTTCTTTACGGGTGGCTTTGGTAATGCCTGCATTATGAATGATGTACCTGAAAAAGATGCCTTTTGACTGATACTCTTTCAGGGTGGCAGTTATGGCTTCTTTGGATGAAAAATCAAACTCGATAAATTCAATTCCAGGAAACTGAAGATATTTTTTAGAGCTGTTTTTACGGATCCCGGCAAATACACGGTAATTCCTTTTCAGCCCTTCTTCAGCCATGGTACTGCCAATAAAACCACTTGCCCCGGTGATAAGAACGTTTTCCATCGTAAATAAAAGTATAAAGATAAAAGATTTCCCGGTCTAAAATTCTTTGATCCAGCAGCGACGTGTTAAATGCTGACGGCCATTGAAATTTTTCCAGATGGTAAGTGCTTTTGCATTATCCTCCAGCTGTGGATTGGTCACCGCCTTTTTGATATTCCCCTTGATATACGCTTTATGCAGCTCGTTGTAATAAAGTGCATTCACTCCTTTGCCATGATAATCAGGTCTTACGCCGTTGATATACATGTCAATGGTATCTTCTTTTTTGATTGCCTGCAGGATATGATACCAACCCGTGGGGAAAATCTTACCATTTGACTTCTGCAAAGCCCTCGTGAGCGAAGGCAGGGACACGCCAAATCCAACCACATCATCATTCTTATCAAGAACCATGGAAATAAATTCCGTTCTCACGAATCCAAAATATGCCTTCACGTAATAATCCATCTGCTTTTCCGAAAGTGCAGTGAAGCCGTACAGGTCGTCAAATGCCAGGTTCAGCATGGAGAACATCTTCCTGGCATAAGGCAGAAGTTCCTTGGCTTTTTTAACTTTAAGAAGTCTGAGTTCATATTTCTGCATGACCAGCTGTGCCATCCTTTCCACCTTATCCGGAATTTCAGGGGGAATGGAAAATTCATATTGAACCCAGTCGGCAGCTTTACCGAAGCCGTGGTGTTCCATATGCTGAACATAATACGGATAATTATAGATGGATGCCAGGGTGGCAAGCTCTTCAAAACCCTTGATAAGCATACCCTCGTTGTCCATATCAGAAAAACCGAGAGGCCCGTGAATGCCGTGCATTCCCTTTGCCTTTCCCCACTCTTCCACAGTTTGGATAAGTTTCCCTGAAACTTCTGTATCGTCAATAAAATCAATCCAGCCAAACCTTACCAGCTTTTCGTTCCACCGCTCATTGGCTTTATGATTCAGGATACCGGCTATTCTGCCTACCACCTTATCATTTCTATAGGCAAGCCAGTATTCGGCCTCGCAGAAATCAAAAGCCGGATTTTTCGTTTTGTTCAGGGTATTTTCCTCGTCCATACGCATGGGAGGACACCAGAATTTGTTACCCTTGTAAAGTTCATACGGAAAGGCAATAAATTTCTTCAGATCGCTTTTGGAAGTGACCTGATGCATTTTTATTTCCATCTTGATTTTATAGGTATCAGTGAATGATATGCAGCTTTTTGCAGATACGCTCGATCTTGTCAAGCGCTATATCGATCTGATCCTGGGTATGGGTGGCCATAAGCGAGAATCGGATCAGGGTGGAATCCTTGCTGACGGCAGGAGACACCACCGGATTTACGAAAACGCCCTCGTCCAGGAGCATCCGGGTGAGGGTAAGGGTTTTGAGGTTGTCCCTGATATACAAAGGAATAATTGGTGTCACCGTGTTTCCAACATCAAATCCTCTTTTTTTGAACTCGTCAATTGTATAATGGGTCATCTTCCAAAGATGGTCCATTCTTTCTGGTTCGGATTTGATGATCTCGAGAGCGGCAAGAACGGCTGCCGCGGAGGCAGGAGTTATGCTTGCACTGAAAATCAGTGAACGGGAGTGGTGCTTGATATAATTGATGGTATCAAAATCGGATGCAATAAATCCACCCAGCGAAGCAAGCGATTTGCTAAAGGTTCCCATGATAAGATCAACCTTATTGGTAAGATTGAAATGGGATGCAGTACCCGAGCCTTTCTCGCCGATCACGCCGATGGCATGTGCATCATCCACCATGATGGTAGCCTCGTATTTATCGGCCAGCTTAACAATCCCCGGAAGATCGGCAATATCACCATCCATGCTGAAAACACCGTCCACCACGATCAGTTTAATCCGGTTGGGCTCACATTTCTTGAGAAGCCTTTCCAGCGAAGTCATGTCGTTGTGCCTGTACTTTAAAACCTTGGCAAATGAAAGCCGGGTGGCTTCAATGATGGACGCGTGATCGAGTTCATCAATGAGGATATAATCGTTGCGGCCGGTGATGGTAGGGATCACACCGATATTGACCTGGAATCCCGTACTGTAAACCAATGTCGCATCTTTATGAACAAACTCGGCCAGTTTTCTTTCGAGTTCTATATGGATGTCGAGTGTTCCGTTGAGGAAACGGGATCCGGCACAACCTGAACCATATTTATCGATGGCCTGACGGGCTGCTTCTTTTATTTTGGGATGATTGGTCAGCCCCATGTAGCTGTTCGAACCAAACATCAGAACTTTTTTCCCCTTGATGGTAACAACAGTATCCTGATCGGATTCAATCTCCCTGAAAAAAGGATAAATACCTAATTTTTCTACTTTCTGGGGTTCAGTATAGTGCGCAGTCCTCCGTTGTAAGATCCTCATATAATTCTAAATAATGTTTATTGAAAAGCGGACAAAGGTACAAATATTTAAATATTAAACCTTTTCAAATTGTCCCGCAACTTCTCTACCTTTTTGCAGGGCCTGTAAATTCATGTTGATAACTGCATCACCTTTTTTTCTGAAGGTGAAACGTATGGATTCTTCGATTTTGCTGAAGTCCATCTCCAGGAAAGGCGAGGCTGCACCAAGGATAACAATGTTGGCGGCTTTTGCTGATCCGAGATCCTTCGCGATCTGTTCGGCATCCAGCATTACATGATGAGGCACTTTTGCCACTTCATCAAGGATCTTTTCCAGGTCAGGATATTCGGGAATATTGATAAAAGGCTTCGTGCTCGTAATCAGGTGCCCGTCGGCAGCAAGATAGGGAAGGTAACGCAATGACTCCAGCGGTTCCACTGAAATGATCAGATCTGCTTTGCCAAAAGGAATAAGATCAGAAGCGATCTCCTTGTCAGAGATACGCAGGTTCGACTGAACATCCCCGCCTCTCTGGCTCATGCCATGAACCTCGGATTGTTTCAGGTAAAGTCCTTGCTGGATGGCGGCATAACCGATAATGGCAGCAATTGAAATGATCCCCTGCCCTCCTACTCCGGCAAGGATAATGTCTCTTTTCATACGATATTTTTTGAACCCTTCCTATTCCCCGGAAGGGAATAATTTATTTTACTTCTTCTTTTTTGGCTTTGAATTTCTCCCTCATACGCTTGTCGATGGCAACAATGCATTCTCTCCTCGGGATGATAACAGAAACGCCGTTGTAGGCCATTTCTTCTTCAATGATCCGGGTATTCTCCTCGTGGAATTTCTTCAGCGGTCGTAGCACCTTGATATGGTCAGCCTCCACCCCAAGTCCTAGACAGATATCTTCTATCTTCCCGAAACCCGGTGAATCCTGTCCACCGGTCATGGCCGTGGTTCCATTATCCAGGATAAATACGGTAATGGGCGATTTGTCATTCACGGCATCCAGCAATCCGGTCATACCCGAATGGGTAAAAGTGGAATCACCGATAACGGCGATGGCCGGAACAAGTCCTGCATCGGCAGCGCCTTTTGCCATGGTGATCGAAGCTCCCATATCCACGCAGGAATTGACGGCTTCATATGGTTTCAGTGCGCCAAGGGTATAACACCCGATATCCGAAAAAACACGGCCTTTCGGAAGTGCACCCAGCGCCTCCTGTAAAGCATTATAAGAATCAATGTGCGGACAACCAGAGCAAAGTGATGGCGGGCGACCTACCACGATGCCGGGAGCAGGCATTCCGTAAGTATCTTTCATGCCCAGCGCAACCGCCATGATATTGGGATTAAGCTCACCATCGCGGGGAATAGTCCCGTCGAGCCTTCCATGAACTTTCAAACCAATCGCCAGGTAACCCTTGAGCAATTCCTCGATCATGGGATAACCTTCTTCAACCACGAGTATCTCGTCGCATTCACCACATATCTTCTCCATCATCTTCCTGGGAAGGGGATACTGGCCGATTTTCAGCACGGGATGGGGAACGGTGCGATCAGGATAATTTTCCATCAGGTAGTTGTACCCGATGCCACAAACGATAATTCCTTTGGACTTGTCCGGTCCGTCAATATATAAATTAAATGGGGATTGATCTGATTCCTTTTCAAAATGGTCCTGATCTGCAAGCAACATCCGGTACCTCTTTTTTGCAATCGAGGGAAGTAAAACAAACTGGCGGAGATCTGAAGGCATCCCGAGCTCATTTTGCTTCCTGGGATCTCTTCTGACAACACCAGAACGGGAATGAGCAAGCCGGGTGGTGATCCTGAGCATCACGGGGACCTTGTATTTTTCAGAAAAATCAAAGCCATAGAATACCATGTCATAGGCTTCCTGCTGATTTACCGGCTCCAGTACCGGTATCATGGCAAATTTTCCAAAAAACCTCGAATCCTGTTCATTCTGTGAAGAATGCATGGAAGGATCATCGGCCGAAACAATGATCATTCCCCCGTTGGTACCGGTAATGGCAGAATTGATGAAAGGATCGGCAGCCACATTCAAACCCACATGCTTCATACATACCATGGAACGCTTCCCGGCATAAGACATACCCAGGGCGCTTTCCATGGCGGTTTTCTCATTGGCCGACCATGTACAGTGAATGTTTTTTTCTATCGCTGTTTTTGAATGCTGAACGAATTCAGTTATTTCCGTTGAAGGAGTGCCGGGGTAAGCATATATGCCCGAAAGTCCGGCATCCAGAGCTCCCTGCGCGATCGCTTCATCTCCTAGTAACAATAATCTTTGCATAGTATAAAAGAGATAATTTTATACCAGCAAAAATAAGAATAATTTCATTATGCCACACACCCGGTAATCCTTGATAATATTTAATATATAAAGACCCGGGCCTTCTCCGGCAGCCCTCTTCATGAAATTTTAACTGTTTTCAGATGAGCAATATTTTATTCCTTACATTTGCTACCCTGATTCAATGACTACCAAGACTTTTCTAACATGAAACCCAGCGTTTACGCCTATTGTATTATTTCGATACTGTCGATATTCCTTTTTGTAAAACCTGTTTCCGCTCAGTTCGGAACGATCAGGGGATTTGTATATGAAGCTGAAACGGGCGAACCGGTTTTATTTACCAATGTTTATCTTGAAGGAACATCTTATGGAGCCGCCACGGATGTTAACGGCTTTTTTAC
>JBLNAN010000350.1:0-5497 GCA_050259355.1 Syntrophothermus sp.
CAGAAGAGCAGCAGGATGACAGCCCATACGGATTGTGCAATGATGGCGTTAACAGGAGTCCTGAAGACAGAGTGCACCCTGGCAATTCCTTTAAAAAACAGCCCATCCTCAGCCATGGTCCCGAGGTGATCAAAAAGCTGATGGAGGAGGTTGCCAACCAGGCAAAGAAAAAATAACCCGTGCGTAAACAGTGGGTCATCCCCGATATACATGGCTGCCTGAATACTTTGCGCGGCCTTCTGGAAGAACAGATCCGGCCGGATAAGGAGGATGAACTGTTTTTTCTCGGGGATTACATTGACCGCGGGCCTGATTCAATGCAGGTCATTGATTATATCCGGAATCTGGAAACTGCCGGATATAAAGTCATCCCGCTGAAGGGCAATCACGAGGATTTTGCCGTTGAGCTGTATGATGCCGAGAAAAATTCGGGAAGCTGGTTCAAAATGTTTTCCGGGAAGAAGCGCAGGTCGTGGGATCTCATCGGCGGAAAGGAAACACTGAAAAGTTTTGGTGTTTCGAATCTGAAGGATATTCCTGAAGAATACATCGGGTGGATGCGGGGATTAAGGTATTATGCTGAAACGGAGAAATTCGTAATGGTGCACGCGGGAATGAATTTCAAGATTGATGATCCTTTCACGGATACCCGTGCCATGCTGTGGTTGCGCGAGTATGAGATCCAGCCGGCCAAGATCGGCAACCGGAGGATCATTCACGGCCATGTTCCGGTAAATATGGAACTGATCGTACAGGCTGTTAAAAACAGCGCTTTTAGGTTTATCGACCTGGATAACGGGCCATATATAAAGGGGCGTGAGGGATTCGGCTCACTGGTTGCGCTGGAACTCACGGAAATGCATTTGGTCATCCAGGATAACAGGGATCTATGAAAAAATCGTTATTGCTTTACACCTTCGCAGCCGCGCTTGGCGGACTGCTTTTCGGATTTGACACGGCAGTGATCAATGGCGCCATGCCGTTTTTTACAGCTTATTTCGGCCTTACCGGCGCCATGCAGGGATGGGCGGTGAGTTCAGCGCTTATCGGGTGCCTCATCGGTGCACTCTTCATCGGGCGGCCCGGTGATTATTTCGGCCGGCGCTACATGCTGAAAGTACTGGCATTTCTGTTCATCATCTCATCGGTGGGCACCGGATCAGCCACCAGTTTCACCGTATTCGTCATTTTCCGTTTTATCGCCGGAGTGGCCATAGGCGGATCAGCAGTGCTTTCACCAATGTACATCAGCGAGATAGCGCCTCCCGCGCAGCGCGGGCGCCTGGCCATCACTTTTCAGCTGGCCATCGTGACGGGTATACTGGTTGCATTTTTTTCGGATTATATTCTGCTGCATACCGGTGAGAACAACTGGCGCTGGATGTTCATGGCGGGTGTGGTTCCCGCGACGGCATTTTATATCCTGCTGTTTTTCGTGAGCCGTAGTCCGCGGTGGTTGGTAAAAACGGGAAGGACAGAAGAAGCAATCAAGGTTCTGAGGGAAGTGGATCCCGCCACGGATGCGGAGAAGACCGTACTGGAGATCCGCCAGTCGATCAATACCGAGGTGCTTTCAAAGAATGTTTATCTGTTCAAAAAGCCTTACCTGCGACTGATCCTGCTCGGCATTGCCGTGGGTATGTTTAACCAGTTCACGGGTATCAACATCATCATGTACTACGCCACTGACATTTTCCGCTCGGCTGGCTTTTCAACGGATTCGGCCATCGGGCAAACCGTGATCATTGGTTTTACAAACCTTTTCTTCACCTTGATTGCTATGACGATCATTGATAAGGTAGGGAGGAAAAAGCTTTTGCTGTTCGGGTCACTCGGCATGACCGTGTTCTTATCGCTCTTTGCAGCGCTTTTCCTTAGCGGGAGCACGGGAGGTGTTTATATCCTCCTTCTGCTGATCGGGTTTATCGGCTGCTTTGCCATGTCGCAGGGTGCCGTGATCTGGGTCCTGTTATCAGAGATGTTCCCCAATAACATCCGGGCAAGAGGTTCTTCAGTGGGCTCCTTTTCACACTGGTTTTTCAACGCGTTGCTCACGTTCCTATTCCCGGTCCTGGTCACCTCCTTCGGGAGCACGCCGGACGACAGGCTCACGGGTGTTGGTTACATGTTTATCTTCTACGCTGCAGCCACGTTCATCAGTTTCTTCTTCTTCAGGAAATACCTGGTGGAGACGAAGGGAAAATCGCTGGAGGAGATCGAGAGGGAGAGTGTTAGAGCGATAGACCGTTAGACTGATAGAGCGATAGACCGAAAGACCGAAAGACCGATAGACCTTTAGATCGTTAGACCTTTAGACCACTATAATTAACATAAAAGAAATAACATGAAAAAAATCATTAACTCCGGGAACGCACCTAAATCAATCGGGCCTTACAGTCAGGCTGTGGAGGCGAATGGCATGCTGTTTATTTCAGGACAAATTCCGATTGATCCTGCAACCGGCAAAATAGTGGAAGAAGACATCCGTGTTCAGACGGAGCAGGTCATGAAAAACATTGGCGCCATATTGAAGGAAGCCGGCTATGATTATAAAGACGTGATCAAATCCACCTGTTTGCTGAGCGACATGAACAATTTCGCCGCTATGAACGAAATTTACGGAAAGTACTATACCAGCGATTTCCCTGCCCGTGCGGCGTACGCGGTTGTGAAGCTTCCGCTGGGGGTTCTGGTGGAAATTGAGACGATTGCTTGTAAGATTTGAAGGTTTGATGATTGTCTCCTGATTAAAACTGTGTCCTTAGTGATTCCCCTTGTGTACCTTGTGGTTAAAATTATTATCTAACACAAAGGGCACAATGGATTTCACAAAGGACCCTAAAAAATAACCGATGAAAAAGTATTTACTACTGCTGACTTTTGTTTTAACCGTCTTTTCTGCCTCATCCCAAATAATTCATATAAGCGGAGGCCCCGTGTTTACAAGAATCCGCTGGTCTGAATGGACTGATTTGAGCGATACATATTATAAAGAATACGGACTGGTGAGGGCGAATGTCAACATCGGGTTTGACTATCTGAATAAAAAATATTTTTTTCTGAGTTCTAATTTCGGGTATCTGCAGAAAGGCGGGAAAAATGAAATGATCTATTCTCCCGCTTCTTCCGAGTTCAATACCTTGCATCTGTCTTATCTCACACTTAATACGCTTTTCGTGCTGAAAACCGATCTGAAAAAATTTCAGCCCTGTCTTTCATTGGGACCAAGGGTGGATTATCTGCTAGGGTCTGAATATGAAGCTCCAGGCATGTTTTCCGGGACCCACGAATTGAATGAGGAGTTTGTAAATTCATTCATTTATGGGATCACTGCCGGAATCGGACTCAATTATAATGTAGAAAGATTCAGAATCGGCGTGGGGTCACAGTACCTGTACAATTTTAATAAAGCAGCAAACTCGAAAACTTCGGGCAGTTCTGCAACATTAACTGACCACACTTTCCTTTTGAATCTTGATTTCGGGTATAAATTTTAAACTGTGTCCTTTGTGGTTTCCTTGGTGTCCTTCGTGTTAAAATTTATTTTCTAACACAAAGGGCACAGCGGTTTCACAAAGGTCACAATTTACCCGTCACCCGTCACCCGTCACCCTAAAATGCCGTTCTGAAATCCTTTTTCTTGTTGAGTTTGAGATCCTGTAACAGCGGGGCTTTCACGTTGATACTGAACTCCCAGCTTTGCTGATAGCCCTTGGGAACCCATCCAAAACGCATTTCCCAGCAATGAAGATCGCGTGAAATATCTATTCGGGTGTAAGAAATTTCTTTATTCACAAAATCATAACCAGTGACAAGAATGACCTTCCACTTGGGTGTCAGATTCATCTGGCCATTGAAGCTCAGGGTCTGAACAATGTTTCCTTTTCGGGTTTGTGACTTGGGATCCCAGTCCTTGGTAAAGTGGAAATTATAATTGAAACTGAAACTCCAGGGAATATCAAAGTCGATATAATCTTCATAATTGGTGATAACGTCCTGTCTTTCCTGTTCGGTACCTTTGTCGGATTTCTTCTTTTTAACCTTGTCGGAAGCCAGTGAATAGTTCAGTCCGATATCCCAGGTGGTGTTATCCAGCCGCAACAACTTATGACTTACCTGCCATTCGGTTTGGTTGATCCTGTTTCCTTTTGAATCTCTGGCATACATATCCCAGGTGCTTCCATACTGGATACGCAGGGACTTGAACAGCGTGGTATATCCCGAAATGAAGATCTTTGACCACTTTATGGTATCCCTTGCCAGATCATACGAGGAACGGAGAGTAAAATCCTCGATCAGCATGATTTTTTTTGTTCCTGTAACGGTATCTTTCCGGTTTCGCACTTTCATTTCCAGGTTATTCTTCAGCATGAAAGATATGATCCCGGCTTTGGTAGGAGGAGGGCTTCCGTAGATACTGTTTTCAAAGATCGAATATTTCTGTGGTGTACCAAAACGCGTTGTATCATTCGCGGCATAACGCCAGTAGCCCCATTCTGCCGTACCAAAATCAGGCTGATAACTGAATGACACCGACGGAACCACCATATGCCGCACGGCCAGAACCGGTCCGGCTTTCAGCTGAAACATTCCGTAAAGCCGGGTGCTGAGAGACGTGCTGAAGTTGGCATCAAAGGCATTGACAAAGCCATACAGCGTGTCGCTCACCAGCTTGTACATGGCAGCGGTTGTGGCTGTATCCTGATTCAGGACGTATTTTTTCCTGATAGACTGAAAATACATCCGGTCGTTAAGGTTGATACCTGTTGTCCAGTTGATATATTTCAGTAAAGTGATAGTGGAACTGATGGGAACAGTGTGTTTTATCCCGTTTCGCAGCAATTTCTCCCATCCCGGAAGGAACAATTCATTATCCTTGGTGCTATAGCGGTTTTCTGCATCCAGATTGTATTTTACATTGATATTGTCATACCATTTCTTTTTTCCCACCCTGTTGGCCGGCCGGAAAGGGTAAAATTGGTTGACACTGAATGAAATCTGGGGAAAGGTGAAGGATATGGTGCTGTCGAGAGTATTCTGGCTGTGACTGGCATTCACGTTCAGGTAGTAAAAATCGGCCCAGCTGGTGGAGTAATTGATACTCGACTGGAACTGGTTCGACAGATAATTTTGGACGCTTCCCGAGAGATTATTCTTGTTGTAGGTATTGCTTACAATATTGACATTGGCCGAAAACCTG
Source organism: Syntrophothermus sp. (assembly GCA_050259355.1). Lineage (GTDB taxonomy): Bacteria > Bacteroidota > Bacteroidia > Bacteroidales > FEN-979 > FEN-979. The sequence continues at coordinate 5,201 of JBLNAN010000350.1, forward strand.
CTCCGGGGTCTTGCCTTTGGATCCTGGTTGTGGACCCAGTAAATCCGGTAGTCTTTGGTTTTAGAATAATCGGGTGATCCCTGTGAGCCAAGAACGGTTGTGGCCGTACTGAGGTTAAAGGTGCCGTTGTAATGATAGCGGTATTTGTAATTGAAGATAGGTTTAAGCGCCCAGCTGCCATGACTGTAAATATCCCCGAGGATAGTAAGATCAGTATATTCACTCATTGCCCAGTAATATCCTCCATTCTGCAAGTAAAACCCCCGGTCTCTCGATTCGCCATAAGTTGGGATCATG
>JBLNAN010000351.1:0-5574 GCA_050259355.1 Syntrophothermus sp.
AACAAATTATAACTGGACGGTACCGGCTGATGCAAGCATCAGCAGCGGTCAGGGCACGAAGGATGTTGTGGTTGTATGGGGAGCTACTGCCGGCGATATTTCCGTGGTAGCAGCAAATTCCTGCGGAACCAGCGCACCGGTAGCCAAGACCCTTACCATTGAAACCATTCCTACAGCTGTTGCCAGCGTTTCTGGACCCGACACGGTTTGCAGCAATCATGGCAATTATTCCTATTCGGTACCGGTTGTCCCGGAAGCCACCACGTATGAATGGACCTTACCAACCGGCGCAACCATAACTTCCGGTGCGGGTACCAATGATGTGGTTATCGCTTTCGCGGAAAATGCTGTTTCAGGCAACATCACGGTAGCAGGACACAATACCTGCGGAAATGGTCCCTCGGCCACCAAACCGGTTAGCGTAAAACAATGCACCGGTATCAATGACCTCAACAATTCAGGCGTCACCATTTATCCTAATCCTACCTCGGGTGCGGTAACTGTTGTTCTGAAAGGAATGCAAAACCAGGTTGAATTCCAGGTGATCAGCATCAATGGACAGATCCTGCAGAAAGCAGACTGGAACCTCGCTTCAGGCGAAGCAACCCGTCATGTTGATCTTTCAGGATTTGCAAAGGGCGTTTATTATCTGAAGTTTATCAGCAACGATAAGGTGCTTGTAAACAAGATCATCGTTCAGTAAATATATGTTCTTCCAAAAAGAGACTGTCTCAAAACGGGACGGTCTCTTTTTTTTTGTAACGGACAACTTTTTAATAATAATTCCCTCTGTATAAAATGTTAATTGTTATTTCGTTTTTATAAGTTTGTATTGATAAATATTCCCTCAATGTTCCTTCTCAAAAAATACAATTGTTACCTTCTCTTACTCCTGTTGCTGTTTCCGATTATTCCTGCACCTGCCCAGGATAACCCCGATCTCGACCAGGTCCCCGCGGAACTCAGGAACAGAAAAAACGTTCTCCAGCCAAAAGCCATCACTGGCTCTGTTATCACCATCAACAACTGGGATAATTTTGAGCTGGGAACTGATTTTGCCGAAGGAAATATTGCTGAAAATCCCGGAATTCCCGCCTGGTATTTCACGGCGTATAACATCAATGTAACCCATCAGACGCAAAATGGACTGGACTGGAATTCCCTTGTGCCATCCTTTGGGGCAAGTATGCAGGGCGATCCCGTCGTGGCTTACGACAGTCTCGGAAATCTTTTTTATGAAAACATGTATGGCTCAAACATCCAGGGTTGCAAGGTCATCAAATCCACTGATAATGGTTTAACCTGGGGACCTTCTGTTACGGCCATTGCCGGAAATGACAAGAACTGGATTGCCTGCGACCAGACCAGCGGGCCATTTGCCAATTACGTGTACACCACCATGACCAACAACAGTACCGGGGCTTTTGCCAGGAGTACCGATCATGGGGCATCTTTTGAAAATACCTTTAATCCGACCACCCAGACGCTTCCGGGAATGATGGTTTGTGTCGGTCCAGACGGAAATATACAGGGCGGGTCCGTTTATGTTGTAACCAATTCAGGATCTGGCTATGCCTCCACTTATACCTTTTACAAATCAACCGACGGGGGACTTTCTTTTACAAAAACTTCCGCGCAGAACTTTTCCGGATATGTCGGTACTTATGTGAACCAGCGAAATTCGGTTGAAAACATGAGAACCCGTCCCTATCCATTCATCACCGCCGATAACAGCTATGGCCCGCACAGGGGACGTTTGTACCTGGTATATGCCAGCAATGACCCTGCAGGCAATGGATATAAGCCTGATATTTTTTTACGGTATTCTGATAACGGTGGCGGTACCTGGTCGGCAGCGAAAAGGATAAATGATGATGTCAATCCTTCTGCTCATCATCAATGGCATCCTGCAGTGTGGTGTGACAAGAGTACCGGCAGACTTTATGTTCAGTGGATGGATACAAGAAATTGTGTTACCAGCGACAGTGCTATGATATATGCCACGTATTCAGATAACGGGGGGGCCAGTTTTGTCCCCAACGTCGCGGTTTCAAATGAAAAAATGAAAATTGACTGTTCAACCTGCGGGGGTGGCGGTTCACCCCGGTATCAGGGAGATTATAACGGTGTGATATCCAACAGGAAAACGAGTATGCTGAGCTGGACCGATTTCCGGGCCGGCAGCTTCAAGAGCATGACGGCCTACTTTCCGGATTTTGCAATGTCGCTGAGCAAATCAAGAGACACCTTATTCCTGCTGACCGACAGCACCAGCAACTTTAATGTTTCCATTCCCGCGGTAAAAGCCTATTCTGATTCAGTATTGCTGACAGCACAGGTTGTTCCGGCAGTTCCAAACATCGAGGTTACTTTTCCTAATGGAAATCTGCTTACTTCCTACCCTTCTTCCAAGCCGGTGCATATTCAGATTACCGGCCCGGTTACCCATGGCGTCTACCAGATCATCATCAGGGCCAGTGGTCCCAACGGTACTCCCGTGCATCAGCGGATTTTTGAACTATATCTCAAAGCATTTGTAGAAGCTGCAGTTTCAGAATCAACCATCTGTCCTGGCAGTTCTACCCACCTCAATGCCTTCATTTCAGGCGGCACTCCTCCGTATACCTTTGCCTGGACGCCTGCTGCAACAGTTTCTGATCCGACGATACCTGATCCTCTCGCCACACCTGAGGTCACCACGTGGTATAAGATAACGGTTACCGACAATGCAGCCCATACCGGCACCGACAGTGTACTGGTCAGGATAATTCAGCCGCCTGCCACGCCGGGACCGATCTCCGGGCCTGTTACCACCTGTCAGCTTTCCGCGGTCTCCTATAGCATAGATTCCGTTCCCGACGCCACCGCATACTCATGGACAGTTCCTTCCGGAGCGGTCATTACTTCAGGCCAGAATTCCCGGCAGATCAATCTGACCTGGGGAAATACGGGCGGCAACATTTCCGTGATCGCGGGAAATACCTGTGGTAACAGCAATCCGCAGATCCTTCCCGTCATGTTGCTGGAAAATCCTGTTGTTCCCGATACTATTGAAGGTCCTGATACCGTATGTTCAGGAACTGATGTTGCTTATTCTGTTGAAGAAATTACAGGTGTCACCAGTTATACCTGGATTGTACCAGCCGATGCCATCATTACGGGTGGACAGGGAACCAGTCACCTGCAGGTCCAGATGGGAAACACATCCGGAATCATTGCTGTATTCCTGACGAATTCCTGCGGCAGCGGTGCTCCTGCCGTCAAAGCCGTTGCAATAGAAAATTTGCCGGGTCAGGCCGGCATCATCACCGGGCCGGATACTGTTTGTATCAATCATAGCGATTACCAGTATTCCGTCGCTCCCATGCTGAAGGCCAAATCTTATACCTGGTCCGTTCCTTTCGGCGCCTCGATCATCTCGGGTGATGGTACTTGTACCGTGGCCCTCTCCTTTGGCAGCAATGCCGTCTCAGGTTTGATCACCGTTGCCGGAAACAACCAGTGTGGAAACGGGGCTTCTTCTGCAAAATCCATTTTGGCAAGAGATTGCACGGGAACAGATGATATTTCCGAAGATGACGGTGTGCAGGTTCATCCCAATCCGACTAATGGCTTTTTAGCTGTTGAAAGGGTCAAAAACCATGAAAAACTGTTATTACAGGTGATCAGTATCAACGGTAAGATAATGTATGAATGGGATTTCCCGGAAGATACCGCGGTTAAAAAACTTGATATTTCCTCACTTCCAAAAGGGATGTATTACTTGAAATTCATCAGCAGCAAAGGTATTTCCATTAAAAAGATCATTTTACAATAATTTTTGTGTAACCCATTAAGATTCGCGGCGTCATAAAGGCAACTGAATTGAAAATTAACGCAAAAATTAACGGAAATGCAAAGTGAATTCTTAATCCCGCTGTCCTTTTTCGCAATGGTCTTTGGGATCGTGTACATCCTGGTAAGACGTAAGGAACGCCTCCAGATGATCGAAAGAGGAGTTGATGTATCCATTTTTGAAAAGAAAAGAAAAACCCCCGGCGACCTGAAATGGGGAATGATCTTCATCGGAATCGGTGTTGGTATTCTGCTGGGTAAGATTTTTGCGGCCTATTCAAGGCTGGGAGAAGAAGCCTCCTTCTTTTCAATGATCTGTCTTTGCGGTGGTTTAAGTCTGGTTCTCTTTCACGTCCTGGCCCGGAGGATGGAAAAAGACGAGGTCTCTCGCGACCAGTAAACCCCCCGGAGAAGAACGCTCAATGTTCAACGCTCAACGTCCAGATTTCATTTGGGGGTGAGCGTTGTTCGTTTCCCGTTAGACCGATAGACCGATAGACCGATAGACCGATAGATCGTTAGACCGTTAGACTGTTAGATCGTTAGACCGATAGACTGATAGACCGATAGACTGATAGACCGATAGACCGATAGACCGATAGACTGATAGACCGATAGACTGATAGACTGATAGACTGATAGACTGATAGACCGATAGACCGTTTCTATACCGTGGAGGCGGATTGGGAATCCGCCCTTACTTCACTTTTCATTCTTGATTCTTCATTTTCTTACTTCACTTTTCACTCTTCATTTTCTCTCTTCACTTTTCACTCTTCATTCTTCATTTTAAAACAAAAGCCCCGTGCTGTCATTCAACACGTGGCTTCTGGATTTTGGTGGAGTATAGGGGAGTCGAACCCCTGACCTTTAGACTGCCAGTCTAACGCTCTAGCCAACTGAGCTAATACCCCAAAGCAGTTATGGGGCAAAATTAATAAAAATAAAATTACCACCAAGTTCTAACTTTGTACTGCATACGAATTGATCATGAAAAGATTGTTTATTGCCATAAAAACACAACCGGATGACGGGTTTGTCGAACAGTTCAGGGATCTGAAACGAAGCCTGCGCCACGAGAAGATCAAATGGGTGGAGGAAAACAACATCCACATCACGCTCAAATTTTTGGGTGAAACGGATGAGAAGCTGATTCCCGGAATAAATAAAGTTTTGGAAAAAACTGCCTCCGGCTGCTCTCCCTTCAGCTTTGCACTGAAAAAAACCGGAATTTTCGGTAGCAGCTATGCACCTAAGGTTATCTGGGTTGGCATTGAGCCTTACCTCCAGTTGGTGGCCCTAATGAAAAAGGTGCACCAGGACCTGCAACAGGCTGGTTTTGAACCCGACCGCCAGAACCTGGTGCCTCATCTTACCCTGGGACGAATAAAATTTCTTCAGGATAAAAAATTATTCCAGGATATCCTTGCCGGTCATTCTGATCTTGCATCTGAACCCATGCAGGCCAATGGTTTTCATCTTTTTGAAAGCGATCTCCGCAAAGAAGGACCGGTGTACACTTCATTGAAGTATTTTGGTTTTAAATCAGACCGTTAGATCGTGGAAAGATTTTTTAATTTGATATATTTGAAATCCATTTCACTTCAATAGGTCAGAATCGATGAAATCACTACAGTTTTACTGCTTGTTCGCTCTGTTTTCCACGCTTGCCCTTTCTTCCTTCGCACAGGAATCTGAAGCTGAAGAAGAAAAAAAAGAACGTTCTGCTGATGAAATCAT
>JBLNAN010000352.1:0-3335 GCA_050259355.1 Syntrophothermus sp.
CAGCGTTCCGATAATATGCAGCAAAGTCGATTTCCCCGCCCCTGAAGCACCCACGATGGAAATGATCTCTCCCCTGGAAACATTGAGATTGATGCCTTTTAGTACTTCCAGTGTGCCGTAGTTCTTGTGGATGCCGGTCGCGTTGATCATAAATTTCATATAACAGGCAAAGGTAAGAAATCTAAAAATTGTATATTTGCTTTTCAAGTGGTGAGGCTATTTTTATTTTAACAGCAGCAAGATGAATTTACACGAATACCAGAGCAAGTCTATCCTTAAGAAATTCGGAGTGGTAGTTCCGGAAGGTATCCTGGCACATACAATGGGCGAAGCCGGCAAAGCTGCCGAAATCATTCAGAATATTACCAATACCGATAAATGGGTCATCAAGGCCCAGGTTCATGCTGGTGGCCGCGGTAAAGCCGGTGGAGTTAAAGTTGCAACCACCATCGAGGAGGTTCGTCAGTACACGGGACAAATCATCGGGATGATGCTGAAATCACCCCAAACACCTCCTGAAGGTAAAAAGGTAAGAAAAGTTTTGGTTGAACAGAATATTTACTACCCGGGTCCCTCCGAACCTTCCGAAATCTACATGAGCGTACTGCTGAACCGCCAGAAAGGTCACACCGTGCTGATGTATTCGCCCCGCGGTGGTATGGATATCGAGAAAGTTGCAGAGGAAACTCCCGAACAGATTTTTACTGAAGAAATCGATCCAAAAGTAGGCCTTCGTCCTTTTCAGGCCAGGAAGGTGGCCTTCAACCTCGGACTGGAGGGAGAAGCCTTCCGCAATATGACCAAATTCGTGACTTCCATCATGGCCGCTTATGATGGTTGCGATGCCTCCCTGATTGAAATCAATCCTGTCTTCAAAACCTCCGACAATAAAATCCTGGCTGCCGATGCAAAAATGGTAATTGATAACAACGCGCTGTTTCGTCACCCCGATATTGCAGCGATGCGTGATTTTGACGAAGAAGATCCGATCGAGGTGGAAGCAACACGCAATGACCTGAATTACGTAAAACTTAATGGTAATGTAGGATGTATGGTCAACGGCGCCGGGCTCGCGATGGCGACGATGGATATCATTAAGCTATCCGGGGGTGATCCTGCAAACTTCCTGGATGTTGGCGGATCTGCCAATGCCAAGCGGGTAGAAGAAGGTTTCCGCATCATCCTGAAAGATCCGAATGTAAAAGCCATCCTGGTGAACATCTTTGGCGGGATTGTTCGCTGCGACCGGGTGGCACAGGGGATTGTGGATGCCTACAAAAATATCGGTGAGATCAATATTCCCATCATTGCCCGTTTGCAGGGAACCAATGCCGAGGAAGGTAAAAAAATTATTGATGAATCAGGATTACGGGTACTCTCAGCAATTACTTTACAGGAAGCGGCCAACCGCGTTACCGAAGTACTGAAGTAAGCTGGTACGCCTCCTCTTTCTCAACCAGAAAAAGCCGGATCTTTTCCAGTGTTTCCAGCGATGAAGCTGCAAACGAAAAATCAGAGGGGATCAGATGCAGATGATCCGGATAAAATGCCGTAAAAAAATCCAAAAGATTTTTTTCATCCGTCGCATTTCCATTCTCCTTCTCCCTCTCCTTTACATACTGCAGTATCCGTAACCCATCCACTTTCTCATGACACGCTCTCGCGAACCTTTCCCTTGTTGGTGAATTTTTTCTTATCGGACCGAAAGGATCCTCCTCACAAAAAATATCAGTAAGAAACTTTGTGAAAACTGTCTCCACTGTTTTTTCGAAAAAACAAGGAAATTTCTGACAAGTTTCACCTGCTTCGTCAAAAAAAGAATAGGAATAAATGGGATAGCTGCCCCAGTCGCCGGCATTGCCTTTTATCATGGCAGGACCGGTTCCAAAATAAACCCGGTCTGAAAATCTCGCCGCGGGGTAAACTTTTTCACGGTTCCAGAAAAGCACCCGGCCATACTTTCTCATTTTCTGAAGGAAATAAAAATCTTCACCACTCATTTTAGGAGTCATTCCGCCAATCGCCTGGTAGGATCTGACCGGACAGGCCATGGCTGAACCCAATGCGGTAAAGGTATAAGGAGAACCGATTCGCCAGAGATTGATCGAATAATGACGCATGTAAATCTCATACCGCAGGATGGCACGATAGGCGTAGGGATCTTCGGAAGGATTATGGAAATAAGGAACTGAAAGCGCAACCGCATCAGGATGATGAATGAAAGTTTCTGCTACAGACTGAAAGTAATCACTGCCGAATGTAGTATCCGCATCCAGACTGATCATGATATCAGTACCCTCCTGCGATTCTTCTGCAATTTTGTCCATCACGGTCTTCCGTGCCCAGCCAACACCATGCTTTTTCCCCTTCCACCCTTTTCCCCTGCTGTAACGATCAATCAGAAAAATATCAGGATGTTGCAACTCCTTCAGATAATGGAAGGTTTTTTCATTGTTTTCACAAATCATTCGCCTTCCCGGATCATTCCACCACTCGTCTGGCTGGTTGATACAAACATAAAGTTTCCAGGAGGTATAGGTTTGTGACAAAAGACAATGCAGAAAGTCAGGAATATTTTCCAGCTCATTCAGTACCGGTAAAGCGATGTAAACCTGTGGGGACTTGCCGTTATTCAATTTCAGCAAAATATTTCATGAACTGCACCCGCTCGAATGCGGCAGGATTTTCTGTCTTGCGCATGCTCATTTTTCCGCAGAAATCATTGATGGTTGTAAAATGATGACGGTTCATGTACCGCTCGAGAAATTCCAGCATGGTTCTTACCTCGTCAACTCCTCTTTCATACAGTACCGAACATATTTGTCCTGCCTTGGCTCCCGCCAGTAAAACCTTTACCAGCGCTTCACCATCATGTATGCCCGTGGTTCCTGCAATATCACAGGCTACTCTTTCCGAAAGCATGGCAATCCAGCGGAGCGGAAGATTGAGTTCACCGGGATCACTGAAGACCGGCCCATTGACGACTTTAAAGTTCTCTATGTCAAAATCCGGGGTATAGTAGCGGTTGAACAATACCATTCCTTTGATACCCGTGAATGAAAATCGCAGTGCTGTTTTGGTTAGACCCGAAAAGTACGGACTGATCTTGATACTGACGGGTATATTGATTCTTTTTACCACCTCCGACAATGTCTCAATATATAAATCCTCGATCTGGCTGCAGTGCCTCTGTGAATCCGTGGGCTGAATGGAAAGGTTGAGTTCAAGGCCGCTTGCTCCTGCCTGCTCAATATCCATGGCAAAATTGATCCATTCAGCATTGGAGATGCAGTTTATGCTCGCGATAACCGGGATTTTTACGGCTTTCCTTGCCT
>JBLNAN010000353.1:0-5129 GCA_050259355.1 Syntrophothermus sp.
ATCATTGAAGCCGAATCAATGGTGATTTTACTGCCCATTTTCCAGTTGGGATGTTTCAGGGCCTCCTCTTTTCCCACCGTTTCGAGGTGTACGCGGGTTTTTCCATGAAAAGGACCACCGGAAGCAGTCAGCACGATACCTTCTACACCGGCAGGGTCTTCTCCGGCAAGGCACTGGAAAATGGCGGAATGTTCGGAATCTACCGGCAGTATCATCACCCTGTTCTCGTGCGCCTTACGCATCACAAGATCACCCGCTACAACCAGCGATTCCTTATTGGCGAGTGCAAGAGTTTTTTTTGCCTGAATGGCACCAAGCGTCGGGAGAAGTCCCGCATAGCCCACCAGGGCGTTCAGCACGGTGTCGATGCTATCCATCTCAACGATCTGACAGATGCTTTCAGCGCCGGCATATACTTTAACGGGATATTTTTTCAGGGCTTCTGAGACGATACCATAACAGTCCTTGTTTCCGATCACCACCGCGTTGGGCTGGAATTCAATGGCCTGGCTGATCAGCATTTCGGTGTTGGAATGAGCAGTCAGGACCTCCACCATGAACAGGTCAGGATTTTGTCTTACCACTTCCAGCGCCTGTGTGCCAATCGATCCGGTGGACCCAAGTATAGCAATCTTTTTCACCCTCTCAGAAATTAATATAATCTTTGGGATTGACAGGATAACCGTCATTCCAGAGTTCAAAATGAAGATGCGGTCCTGTACTCAGCTCCCCGGTTTGCCCGATAATGGCAATCGGATCACCGGCTTTCACAACATCTCCTGTCTTTTTCAGAAGAGCGGAATTGTGCTTGTAAATGGATACAATATTCTGCTGGTGCTGAACTGCAATAGTGTAGCCGGTTTCCAGCGTCCAGTTGGAAAGAATGACCGTTCCGTCGAGCACAGATTTTATGGCCTCGTTGTCCTTGGCCACGATATCCACTCCCATGTGCCCTTTCACGGCATCAAAAGGACTGGTGATAACTCCTTTCAGCGGAACAAAAAACAGGATTTTCCCCAGCGTGGCTTTTTTGAACAATTCTGCCTTTTCACCCTGGTCGGGACTGTAGATCCTGTATTTGCTCTGGTTTTCGACCTCCAGTCTCAGCATAGAATCTTCAGGGGATTTTTTTATCTGGATGTTATTGTATCTTCTCATGGAATCAGATCCTTCTTTATCCCCTTCATTCAGATTCTCACCATTGATCACTGCTTTCAGGTTGGCCAGGTACAGTTCTTTTTTATCAAGATCCTTTTCAATGGAGTCTGTCTTGATCTGCAACTCGTACAATTTTTTCTGCATGGCCACATTCGGATACCCGGGGATATACTCGCGCAGCGGGGTGAACGCGATCAGGTAGCTCGTCAGAAAGATCAGCACGATAGCCAGCGTGCCGAGAGCTACAAATACATTAAGTCTTGAAAGCCGGAAAGTCAGTTTCTCCTCCAGGGTATCATCATTCATGATAACCAGGCGGTATTTGTTCCTGATCTTGATCCAGAATTTCTTTCTCTTTTCGGAGGCCATCCAAAAATTTTTGGGCAAATGTCGGAAAATTTCAGTTGCTGAGAACGGTCTTTTTGCGCAAAAAGTACCTGCAGGAGGAGCAAATTGATAATTTGGTGCCCCTGTTTCAAAAAATTAAAATATTTTTGTAAAAATTCAGTTAGAAGATTTATTAACCGAATCAAGCTTGATCAGAACCAGGACATACTTTTCATCGTTTATTTTTTTATTTCTCACGGTATCCATTCTTCTGACTTCCTGTTCAACCAAGAAGAATACCTTTACCCGCCGGGTGTATCATAACCTTACCGCACATTACAACGTGTACTGGAACGGCATGGACAACATGCGTTCGGGAGTCAAGGATTTTCACGCTACCGTGAAAGACAACTATGCAACCGTTCTTCCGGTGTATAACTTCGGTGACAAGGGAAGCGCTTCCAAGGCCAACGCGTTTGCCGATGTCGCCATCAAGAAAGCCACCAAGACCATCCAGAAACATTCCATGTATTTTAACCGCAGGGAATACAACAACTGGGTTGACGATGCTTATATGCTGATGGCCAAGGGGTATTTTTACAAACAGGATTACGGCATGGCCCGCCGGTTCTTTGAATTTATCATCAAGTCCTTCAACGATAATGACATAAAATATGAAGCCATGCTCTGGCAGGCCATGGCAAACATTCAGCTGAAAGATTATACCCGCGCCGAGTCGATGCTTGACATGGTTCAGAACATGATCAAACAGGGTAAGGCCCCCGCCCGTTACGAAGATCTTCTTTCCCAGTTTTATGCCCAGTATTTCATCATCCGCGAAAATTATCCTGCAGCGATGGAATACCTGCAGCGGGCGCTGGAGCTGGATCCTCCGAAAAGAATCAAAACCCGCATCGAGTTCATCATGGGTCAGATCTACCAGAAACAGGGCGACTGCCCGGGTGCATCGAACATGTACCGCCTGGTTCTGAAGAGAAATCCCCAGTTCGATATGGAATTTAATGCCAGGATCAACCTCGCGCAATGCACTGATCTGAATTCGGTAAACCGGGAATATATCGTCAAGAAGCTGAAGAAAATGCTGAAAGATGATAAAAACAAGGATTTTCTTGATCAGGTCTATTATGCGCTTGCCCGTGTATCGCTGAATACCGGTGATACCGCCGCCGGGGTTGATTATCTTAAGCAGTCGGTTAGCGCCAGCGTACAGAACAATTACCAGAAAGCCATCTCGGCGCTTGAAGTTGCAGATATTTTCTTTCTGAAGAAAAACTACACCGATGCACAGGCTTACTACGACAGCACGATGCAGTTCCTTCCCAAGGATTTTAAGAATTACAAGGAAATCAGTGAAAAAACGGCCACGCTGAATGATCTTGTACTGAATCTTCAGACCATCCAGCGGGAAGACAGCCTGCAGCGGCTTGCCAGCATGACCGATGAGGAAAGGTCGAAGATCATCAATGGAATCATCACCAAAATCAAGGAAGAAGAAGCAAAAAAGCAGAAAGAAGAACAGGAAAAAAGAGAGAACGAGGCATTTGCCCGGCTGGATCAGGGAATGGGAAAAGGCACCGGCAGCGGACCGGGAAGTCCCCCGGGCGGCAATACGGGTGCCTGGTATTTCTACAATCCGAATTCCATGGCCAGCGGCTTCAGTACTTTTGTAAAAAAATGGGGCCGCCGTAAACTGGAAGATCTCTGGTTTTTGTCCAATAAAGTCATGCTTTCCACCAATTCCGAAGAAGTTGCTGAAAATGAAGAACCCGGCGATAGCATTTCTACGGATACCACCGGAAAAGCAAAAGTGGCCAAAGTCACCAACAACAAAGACCCGAAGTTTTACCTGCAGGACATTCCCAATTCGCCCGAAAAGATTAAAACTTCCAACAACCTGATGATACAATCCTATTACAATCTGGGATTTATATACAGTGACAGATTAAAGGATTATCCAAACTCCATTGCCTCCTTCGAGGCATTAAACGAACGGTTTCCCGGCAACCGGTACCATGCCGCCTCCCTTTACGAACTTTACCAGATCTATGCACTGCTTGATAACCAGCCAAAGGCCAATGAATTCCGTACGGCTATTTTGACCAGTTACCCCGAAACAGATTTTGCCAAATTGCTGGTCAATCCTGATTATTACAAGGAGATCCAGTCCAGGCAAAAGGAAGTGAATGTTTTGTATGAGGATACGTATAATGCTTTTCAGAATCAGCAGTATTATATGGTGATCAATAACGCCGACATCGCCCGGGTAAAATATGCCAAAGATACCGCCATGATGCCACGCTTTGAATACCTGAAAGCATTGTCGCTCGGCAAGATCGAAGTAGTGGATTCACTGGTCACTGCCATGCAGTCCATTGTTAAGAAATATCCCAACAGCGAGATAAAACCCATGGCCCAGCAGGTACTCGACATGATCGGAAAGCAACAGAACCCTGCCGTTGTGCAAACTCCCCAGGATACCCTCGGTAATGTGGCCGTTGCAGAATCGAAGATCTACAAATACGACCCCAGGTCCATTCATTTCTACGTACTGATCCTCGACAACAACCAGATCAATGTTGAAGCCATCAAGGTGAAGATCTCCGATTTCAATTCAAAATATTACGACCTACTTAATCTCCAGGTGAGCAGCTTGTTGCTTGAAGGCTCCCTGGAAATGATTACCGTGAATAATTTCGAAAGCGCCGCTAAAGCAGTTGAATATTTCATCGGTATTCATGAAAATAAGTATGTTTTTACAAAAATTGAAAATTCCGGTGCTTTCAACGATTTTGTTATATCTGCAGAAAATTATCCTGTCTTTTACAAAAACAAAAATGTTGAACAGTATCTCCAGTTCTTCCGGGGGAATTACAATCTGAAAAAATAATTGCTAGCTTTGCTTTTTATCTCCTGAAAATATCATTTGTTATGGCAAAAAATAAAGAAGTGGAAGTACCTTCTATTAATCTTCTTGGATCAGGAACAATAATAAAAGGCGATATCACACTGAACGGTGATTTCAGAATCGATGGTACCTTCATCGGTTCCGTCAATTGTAAAGGCAAGGTTGTTGTAGGTCCATCGGGACAAATCAATGGCGACATCGTGTGCCAGAATGCAGATTTCTCGGGGCTAGTGGAAGCCACCGTGAAAGTAACGGAATTATTGACCCTGAAGGAATCGGCCAGGTTTGCCGGTGACATTGTTACGGGAAAACTGGCCATTGAACCCGGCGCGGCGTTTTCAGGAAACTGCACCATGGATACTTCGGGCATGAGGAACGGGATAGAGGTGAAGGATGATGAAACCCGACAAAAAGAAACAGCAGCTTAATTCCTATGCCCGTTATTCGGGAATGGCTTTCCAGATGATGATCATTATCATCGGGGGGGTGTTTGGCGGATATAAACTGGATGGCTGGTTAAATACAAAACCGGTATTTACCCTCATTCTCTCGATTGGTTCCGTTTTTGCTGCAATTTATCTCTTTACAAACGATTTGATCAGGAAAAAATGAACACAACTGATAGTCCTTACATCGGCTTCCTTAAAAAAACACTTGTTTTTTCACTTATTCTGGGTCTGATCACCTTTGTCCTCGGATTTCTGGTTCCGAAAAATTT
>JBLNAN010000354.1:0-3870 GCA_050259355.1 Syntrophothermus sp.
CTGTGCATGTAAAGAAAAGCTGGTAAGGGTGATCGCCAGCAAGAGTAAAAGTTGTTTCATTGATGAGATTTTTAAATACCCTTCAAAAGTACTCATAATCACTAAACACTCAGGACTTGAAATATGGGAATTTTACAATATTTAACATTTTTCGTGTAAGAGTCCTGGATTTGTACACCGTTAAATTTGATGGGAATCATACAACAGGCTAATGAACAATTCCAACGGAATACCATTTTTTTTAAAAGCTTCCATATTTTTTGTGGGCTTATGGGCATTCCTGACCATGCTTTACCTGGCCCGCGCCGTGATCATTCCGCTTGTCTTTTCCGCCTGTATTGCCATAATGATCAATCCCATGGTCAATTTCTTTCAGTACAGGTTAAGGCTTCACCAGATCATTGCAATTTTTCTGGGAATGTTCATCACTTTCCTGCTAATGATCGGGGTGATGAGTTTCCTCTATTACCAGATCATGATGTTCAGGGAATCATGGCCGGCCTTTGGCGGGAAAGTGGAACAACTGATCACCCAGTTTTCCGGCTGGGCCTCCTCAACTTTTCATCTTTCTAATGATACCATACGGTCGGGAATAGAAACCGGAAGGCAGAAGCTGATGGAAAACAGTCTGACCACCGTCACCACCACACTCACCGCCGTCGGGAGCGTTGTTGCTTTCATATTTCTCCTGCCTGTATTCGTGTTTCTCTTTCTTTTTTACAAACAGATGTTCATCACCTTTGTAGTCCAGGCGGTGGGTGCGCAAAACAAAGAACATGTTTCAGAGGTGATCCTGGGAACGAAAACCATCATCCAGAGCTATCTGAACGGGCTGGTGATCGAGGCCATCATCGTGGCAATCCTGAATTCCATAGGTCTGCTGATCCTGGGGATCGAGTATGCCATTTTACTGGGAGTACTGGGCGCTATTCTGAACACCATTCCCTATATTGGCGGAGTTATTGCCATTCTGGTCACCATGATGATTGCATTTCTGACCAAAACTCCTATTTACATGGTATATGTCGTGATTTCCTACCTGATTGTTCAATTTATAGATAACCAGATTATCTTTCCAAGGATCGTGGGCTCTAAAGTAGAAATCAACGCATTGGTATCCATCGTTGCTGTGCTCGCCGGGGGGCTGTTCTGGGGAATTGCAGGAATGTTCCTGTCGCTGCCACTGGTCGCGGTGATCAAGATCATTTTCGACAGGATTGAAGGGTTGAAACCCTGGGGAATGGTGCTTGGAAATATCATCCCGACCAAACCGGTTTATCTCAGCAGATATCTTCATCATTCTTCCAGAAATAAAAAATAATTTGTTGCAAATCGTCCTTCCGATGGTTAAATTTGTTTAACGACCAATCCAAACGAGGGATAATTTTATGAATCTGTACGTGAAGTATGACAGCAACCTGGCCTGCAAGATCATTATTCAGGAACAACTGGAAAAAGCAGGACTTGTTTTCGAGATGCATGGACTTGGAGAGATAGAATTAAAAAACAATCCTCCGCAGGAAAAGATTAAAGAACTTCAGGAAGGTCTTCGCAGGTATGGCGTTGAAATTATTGACAATCATAACAGCACGCTGATCCAGCGCATCAAGGATGCGATCATTGAAATGGTTTTTCAGGAAGAATCACTTCCCCTTGAGAAAACCTCATCGTACCTTGCCGGGAAACTGAATCACAGCTATGGATATATTTCCAATCTTTTTTCCGAGATGACCTATTCTTCCATTGAAAATTTTATCATCCTCCAGAAAATTGAAAGAGCGAAACAGATGATCATCATGGAAGAACTGACGCTGACTGAAATTGCCTATAAACTAAATTACAGCAGCGTGGCTCATTTGTCGAACCAGTTTAAAAAAACGACTGGTCTTACCCCTTCTTCTTTTCAAAGGATCATAAAAAAGAGACGGGCCCGCTAATTTTTCCATTGCTTTTTGTTTTTTCTTATCTTTATCATAAAGAACCAGATTATGCACAAAATACCTATTCATGTTTTACTGGCTGAAGACGATGAAGATGACCGGATGTTTTTCAGAGACGCCATTGAATCAGTAAAGATGAAAACCATTATCACGATGGTCAACGACGGGGAGCAGCTGATGGAATATTTGCTTCAGCCGGATGTATTTTTGCCGCACGTGATCTTTCTTGATCTTAACATGCCCAGGAAAAACGGCATGGAATGTCTGGAAGAAATCCGTTCTCATCCAAAGCTGAAAGATCTTTCTATCGCGATCTATTCGACATCGGCATCGGAGAGAGATATTGAAGAAACATTTATCAAGGGGGCTAACATATATATTAAAAAACCCACTGATTTTTCTGTTTTAAGGAAAATCATTTCTGATGTATTGTCCATCAACTGGCAGTATCATACTTCGGGATTGAATAAAGATAATTTTTTACTCAGTATCTGAGGCAGACGAATGAAACTCAGGTTTATCAGATCATCTGTTGTACTGCCGGTGCTCTTCACGATCGCGCTGTTTATCCTGTTATTCCTTTCAGCCGTGGTGTTCCGGCAGTTCGAGTCGCTGAATGATTCCTCCCAGTGGGTGATCCATTCTCAGCAGGTTGACCTTGAACTCGAGCGGCTTCTGGCAAATGTGAGAGATGCCGAGTCGGGACAAAGAGGATACCTTATTACCCGCGACACGTCCTTTCTCCAGCCCTATATTGCTGCAAGGGGCAAAATCAACCAGTCTCTTGCCAACCTGCGGTATCTTACCGAGGACAATCCGGAACAAATGAAGTTTCTTGACTCGCTTTATACCCAGATCGCTTCCCGTTTGCAGATGATGAATCACCTGCTGGAAGTTGCGGAAAGTGATAAAAACTGGCAGGACAGTCTCAACATTCATCTCCTGGCGGGCAAGCTCAGAATGATAAGCGTGTTGACGACCATCCGGAAAATGGAAGAATCGGAACAGAAACTGCTGGGTACCCGTGAAAATCAATTGAAGAAAGATATAACCATCACGCCGGTAAAGGCACTTTTGCTCATCTTTTTCTCAATTCTGGTATTCTTCCTTTCTTACATGAAAATTAACAGAGATGTAAGGCGGCTCAGAGAAACCAACAACCGGCTGATGATCACCAACCAGTCATTCATTCACGCGGAAGAGATTGCCGGTATTGCCAACTGGCAGCTCGACCTGAACACGCATGAAATAACCTATTCCGAAAATCAGTACCACATGCTGGGCTGCAAGGATCGCTGTTTTGAACCAACCTTTGAGAATTTCCTTGATTTCGTTCATCCTGATGACCGGGGCTACCTCCGGTCAGAATGGGAAAAGACGCTGTATGAACAGCAGAAACACCAGTCACTCTTCAGGGTGATACGGCAGGATGGAGAAATACGGTACATCAAATCCATTGGCAGGCTTATCACCAATACCGATCTGCAAAAAATAATGACCGGTATCAACTGGGACATCACCGAGCTTCACCTGAACAACCTGCAGCTGGAAGAAAAGAACCGCGAACTGGAAACCAGTAATTCGGAACTGGCGTCTTTTAACCATATTGCCAGCCACGACCTGCAGGAACCTCTTCGCAAGATCCAGATGTTTGTATCGCGGATTCTGGAAAGAGACATGCCTTACGTGTCGGAAGCCAGTAAGGAAGCCTTTGAAAAAATACAGATGTCGGCCCGGCACATGCAAAACCTCATCGACGATCTGCTGGCATTTTCCAGGGCCGGAAGAGGAAACCAGCTGTTTGAAAAAGCCGACCTGAACCAGGTACTTGAAAACTCGCTTCAGGAGCTGGGCCCGGTTATTGACGAGGAAGGTGCTGAAATCCACAAGAATATTCTGCCCACCCTGAATGTCATACCGTTTCAGATAC
>JBLNAN010000355.1:0-5372 GCA_050259355.1 Syntrophothermus sp.
TGATGTCTCCTTGGATGATCTCAATTCTGTTAGTCATGGCAGTTTATTCAAAGTTATTCCTGAAGATTTTCATGAATTCATCAAAGATCAGATAATTGGTGGTGATGATTTCTTTTCCAAAAATAAAATTATTACCTGAATTAAAATCACAAACTTTTCCACCCGCATTTTTTACAAGCAGTGCCCCGGCAGCAACATCCCACGGACTGAGTCCATACTCGTAAAATCCATCATACCTTCCGCACGCTACATATGCCAGATCAGCAGCGGCGGTTCCCAGGCGTCGAACCCCGTGGCTGTGTTCCATCATGTACCTGAAAAAATTCAGATAGGCATTCATCCGGGTGAAATCGTAATAAGGAAAACCGGTGGCAAAAAGAGAATCGGCAATGACTGCCGTTTTTGAAACGGCAATCTGGCGGCCATTGAGAAAAGAAGGAGCACCCTCCCAAGTGGTGAACATTTCCCCGGAATTTACCTCGAGAACGACACCCGAAAGCAATTTTTCCCCTTCCGCCAGTGCAATGCTGATGGAAAACATGGGAACCCCATGAATGAAATTCGTGGTTCCGTCAAGCGGATCGATGATCCAGTTCAGCTGGGATGTCAGGAGTTCGGGAGATTCTTCTGCAATGAAGCCGGTGCCGGGAACAATCTTCGACAGTCCCTCCATCAGCATCTGTTCCGATTTCTTATCCACGTAAGTGACGAAATTATTCGCCCCTTTTATCTCAATGTCTGAATTTCTGATCTTGTGGACTTCTTCAAGAAGGAAACCTGCGGCCCGTAATGAAAGTTCCGCTACCTGGTTTGTGATTTTTTCAAGATTATGCATCATTTTTATTTTGATGGAAGATAAAAACTCCTTCCGTATCCTGTTCCTGCAGTTTCACTTTGACAACCTGGTTAATTAGATCCGGATTGAAAAGCGTTTTTACACGGATATAATTTTCCGTAAAACCATGCATGTAACCATTGGTTTCATCCGATTCAAATAGTACAAAACTTTCCCGGTCACGGTTGTCAGCATAGAAAATGCTCTTTTTTTCTTCAGAAATCCGGTGAAGGATCTGTGATCTTTCTTTTCGTTCTCTGGAGGTTACCAAATCAGTCATACCGGCTGCCAGCGTTCTTTCTCTTCTGGAATAAGAAAAAACATGCAGATACGATATGTCAAGGTTTTCAACAAAATGAACGGTATCGCTGAAATTCTCCCGCGTCTCGGCCGGAAATCCTGCAATGATATCACAGGCAATACAGGCATGAGGCATTGCTTTCTTTATATCGCTGATTCTGGAAGCAAAAAGTGCTGTATCATATTTTCGCTTCATCTTCTTCAAAACCTCGTCGCTTCCTGCTTGTAGGGGAATATGAAAATGAGGCATGAATTTTTCAGACTTCGCAATGATTTCAATGATTTCCGGACTCAACAGGTCAGGTTCAATGGAGGAAATCCGAATGCGGGGTAAACCTGATTCGGTCTCCAATCTCCTCACCAGACCGATGAAAGTTTCACTGGTTCCCCGTCCGAAATCACCAATATTCACACCCGTTAAAATAATTTCTTTTATACCGTCAGAGGCTACTTTCCGGGCGCTCTTCACTACGTTTTCGATGGAATCGCTACGGCTGTGCCCCCTGGCAAACGGAATTGTGCAGTAAGAACAATAATAATCACAACCATCCTGGATTTTCAGAAAGGATCTTGTTCGGTCGCCAAAAGAATAGGAGGGAACAAAGGTCTGATGTCCGCCAAAGTGATGACCATAGCTGGTTGAATCATGATGATTTTCTATTTCCTGAAGGAGATCGAATTTATTGGAATGTCCCAGCACCACGCTCACACCTTCCATGGTTGCAATCTCACCTGGCTTTAACTCCGAAAAACACCCAATGACTGCGATTCTGGCCTCTGGATTGATCTTGTGTGCCTGACGGATCGCTGCCCTGCATTTTTTTTCGGCAACCGCGGTCACCACGCACGTACTGATCACGTAAATATCTGCTTTCTCATGAAAATCAGTCAGTTCATAGCCTTTTTCCACGAACTGGCGGGAAAGTGCAGACCCTTCTGCAAAATTGACTTTACAACCAAAATGATGAAATGCTACCTTTTTTTCCTCCATGTTGCAAAGATACGCATTTGAGGATGATGCCTCAGTATCTGAGCTTCTGCTGCAGGATAATCCCGGCAGTGATAAAGGCCAGTCCGGCGATGGTGGAAACCAGGATTTTTTCACCTACAAAAATATGAATGAGGAAAAGCGATATGAATGGGGAAAGATAGATCAGGTTGGAAACTTTCGCAGTGGTGGTGGCATATTTCAGTGCATTCAGCCAAAGCACGAAGGTTACCCCCATCTCAAATA
Source organism: Syntrophothermus sp. (assembly GCA_050259355.1). GTDB lineage: Bacteria > Bacteroidota > Bacteroidia > Bacteroidales > FEN-979 > FEN-979. The sequence goes on from JBLNAN010000355.1 coordinate 2,370, forward strand.
TTCCCAGGTACAATGAGCCTGCTAAACCATGAAAATCAAAACTGAAAGGAAGTTTACCCATCGAATGCAAGATCAGAACCGTGATCAGAATGTAAAGCGTTCCAAAACAGAAATTCAGAAAAAGCTTGGTCACTTCTTCACGGTGATCCCTGATGTTGAGAATCCAGAAAAGCGCCCAGAAGAGTGCACTGCCCGTGGCCAGCAATACCCCAAAAGGATTTGAAAATTTAAGGTTCATGATTTCCCCGTGCGTGGAAATGAGCATGATACCCATAAAACTGATGAAGATTGCCAGAATGCTCCATTTGCTGATCTTTTGCCTGAGCATCGGAATGGATAACAGTACCAGCACCAGTGGCCAGATATAGTTCAGCGTCCCGGCCTCCTGTGCCGGCAACAGTTCATAAGACCGGAGTAAAACCAGGTAATACAGAAAAGGATTGAGCCCTCCCATCACCGCTGAATTTACGTAGTCCTTGATCTGCAGATTCTTCAGAAGTCTACTTTTTCCCTGGAAGAGGATGATGATAAACAACACCAGTAACGCTGAAACAGATGAAAAGAGCAGAAGATGGATAAAATCCAGGTAACGCAACGATATTTTAAAGGCAGAACCGATGGTCGACCAGCAGGCAATGGCCATCAGGGCATAGATATAAGCTTTTCTGTTATTGTTCAATAGGGAGTTGTATAATGAAATTTTATATTTTTGTCAAAATTAACTGAATTATCTCGTACAAAAGGACATGTTCCTTTTTTTGTTTTTAATAAACCTCATATGAAAAAATTAGCTGTTGTTGCGCTCGGAGGAAATGCCCTCCTGCAAAGTGATCAGAAAGGTACCATCGACGATCAGGAATCAAACGCATCTGCCACCTCTGAATGTCTCGTGAAACTTTTGAACAGGAACTACAACATCGTGATCACCCACGGGAACGGACCACAGGTAGGAAATATCATGCTGGCCAACTCGGCCGGAAATAAAGTGTATGGTATTCCGGAAATGCCGCTTGATATCTGTGTCGCGTATTCCCAGGGATTTATCGGGTACATCATTGAGCAGCAGCTGAAAAACGTCCTGCAGTCACATGACATGGATCGCGATATCATTACCATTGCGACCCAGGTACTGGTAAACAAAGATGATCCGGCATTCAAAAAACCGACCAAACCGATAGGACCGTATTATACGAAAGAAGAAGCAGAAAAAGTCATTGCCGAAACCGGTGCCGTATTTGCCGAGGATTCCCGCGGCCGCGGCTTCAGAAAAGTCGTTGCTTCTCCAAAACCCCTGGTAATTATCAATAAGAAAACCATTGAAAAGATCGCCAGAGAGGGACATATCGTGATAGCAGTTGGCGGTGGCGGAATCCCGGTTTTTTACGTGGCACCCGACAAACTTCAGGGAATTGACGCTGTTATTGATAAAGATCTCGCATCAGCGTTGCTGGCCTCACAGATCAATGCCGACAAGTTTTTTATCCTGACAGATGTTCCAAAGGTTTGTCTAAACTACAATACGCCCCAGGAAAGATCGATCGACCGGATGACCATTGCCGAGGCAAAGCAGTACCTGGATGAAGGGCAGTTTGCCGAAGGCAGCATGGGACCCAAGATCCGTGCGGCTATTCATTTTGTTGAACATTCAGGAAAAGATACCATCATCACCAAAACCACCTTGCTTGGGGTTGACAATGGCGGAACACGTGTAACGCTTATTTAAGATCACTGGCAAGAAAACCTACTTCAGAAGAGTCTTCACTCAACAGGAAAAACCATCTTTCTGACATCAAGTCCATCGATTGACAAAAGCTCATTCTCCAGTTTAGGGAACTCGGCAGGATTTCCTGTGAGTTCAATCAGAAGAAGCCCCCTGCTGTTTGGAAATTCGTCGCAGATGTCATGAATGCCCAGGCGGGTTTTGATGGAACACCCAAATTTGGTAAGAATCGGTTGTACTTTATGAATTTCTTTAACCTGGTTAGATACATGAATCCCCAGGATCCATTTTTCTTTTGCTGCCATGGTTTATAAATTAAATTTCATTTTCTGGATTTCCAGTCCGCCGATCTCTTCGAGTTCTTTCTCAAGTTTCATAACCTCTTCTGAGTGATTTTCAATCTGCAGGAGGATAAACCCCGTGCGGCTGCAGATATTGTCATTCACTTCATGGAATCCAAGTCTTGATTTGATGATATGAGCGTAACGACTGATTACGCCTTGTGTTATTCCTGCCTCCTTGATGCGGTCGGTGATCAGAAGGCCCATAACGGTTAATTGATTCATATTTGCTGGCGGTTTGCGTTTTGCGGTCAAAAATACAGATCCCTTTTTCCTTCCTTCACCTGGCTGATCTTCTCCAGTAATTTTTCCTTGAACTTTTCATCATCCATCTCGGCCAGTTTCTCATCAACAAGCTGATAACCCTTTTCCTTCGTTGCCGGAGGGGCATAATCTTCAAGATATTCCACCAGGGTAAGCAGCGCATTGGGCTGACAGAATCTTTTAATAAATCCCGGAACTGAAAATTCCATGAAATGCTCACCGGTTCTGCCCATCCGGTAACACGAAGTACAGAATGACGGGATATACTTATTCTCGATCAGTTCTTCCATGATCTCGTTAAGCGACCGGTTGTCGTTGATCTGGAACTGTTCATGATCGATATCCTGGGAATCGTTATCCTTCTTTTTCGAATAACCGCCCATTTCAATATTGGTTCCCCCGTCGATCTGTGAAACCCCGAATTGCATGATTTCATCCCGTATTGCAGCTGTTTCCCTTGCTGTAAGAATTAGACCGGTATAAGGAACCGCCAGCCTCAGAATGGCTACAAGCCTGGTAAACTCTTCATCTGTCACCAGATGGTTCTTGTCAATATTGAGCGAAGATGCGTACTGTATCCTGGGAAAAGAGATGGTATGCGGCCCGACATTGTAGCAGGCTTCAAAATGGTTGGTATGTCTTACGAGACCCAACACCTCGAAACGCCAGTCGGATAAT
>JBLNAN010000356.1:0-2728 GCA_050259355.1 Syntrophothermus sp.
CAGTTATATGATGTAAAGTCTGTAACTGAAAAGAATGATTCACTGGTAATTCTTTGTATTCACGACAGCCATGAAGATCAATTATTCGAGGGCCTGCGGATGATGCATGCGAGCGGGAAAAAACTTATTGCATCGGTTTGTTCCCTGATCATTCATATAGCAATACCTGAACAGGGCTCAGCCAAAATAATTGAAACGGCTCTCGCATCCTTGTTACCCGATCCTTCCATTCCTTCAGAACGCGAAAGACCGGCCAACCCCGGAAACCCGCCACCAAAAACGATTGCCTGAATACGGTTCTATTTTCAATTTCCAATTTAATTTTTTGTTTTGACTATAATTATCGTGTTGCCTCATGCGGTAAACATGGATGTTTAATGGCTATATTATGAAAAAAATATTATTTTTCTTTTTAATGATTTCAATGGTTTTTCCGGCATTTTCCCAAAAAGTCGTGGTACTTGATAAGTCTGATCTTCGGGCAATACCCCAGGTGACCATCAGTAATCCTTTAAAAACCCTGATGGTAACAACCAACAATAAAGGTGAAGCCGATCTTGGCGGCTTTTCTTCCCAGGATTCTCTCGTCTTCAGTCATGTTGCCTTCCAGGTGGTAAAGATGAAGAAGTCGGAACTGAATGCTCAGAAAGTCTATCTTACCGAGAATATTATCAAGCTTGATGAATTCGTGTTTACGGCCAATCGTCATGAAGAAAAAAAAGCAGATCTTCCTTATAAAATAGAGGTGATTCCGGCCAAGCAGATTGCATTTCTGAATACGCAGACTTCAACCCAGCTGCTGGAGCAGACTGGTGAAGCTTTTGTACAGCAGAGCCAGTTGGGGGGAGGAAGTCCTGTTTTACGTGGTTTTGAAGCCAACAAGGTGCTTCTGATCGTTGACGGCGTAAGGCTGAACAATGCCATATATCGTGCAGGTCATCTTCAGAATGCCATTTCAGTTGACCCCTTTATACTTTCTTCCATGGAAATCATTTATGGTCCTGGTTCAGTCATTCATGGCAGTGATGCCCTGGGAGGGGTGATTTCCTTCAGAACCCGGGAGCCACTGCTTTCCGGTAATGGCTTCACGGTTACCGGCGATGCCCTGGCCCGTTACGGATCAGCCAACACGGAGAAAACCGGCGGTATAAATCTGAACCTTGGATGGAAAAAAATGGCGGTTCTTTTCAATGCTTCCTACAGTGATTTTGGGGATCTCCGCCAGGGAAAACTCAGGAATCCTTTCTATGGCGACTGGGGAAAAAGAACCTTTTATGTTGAAAGGATAAACGGGTCAGATTCTGCCTTGAAAAATGACAAACCGGAAATTCAGAAACAATCAGCCTATTCCCAAATCAACCTGATGGGAAAAGTGCTGTACCGTCCTTCTTCAGCTGCCCGGTACCTGCTCAACATCCAATATTCCGCCTCTTCCGATATTCCCAGGTATGATCGTTTGACCGATACGGTTGACAATGGAAAACCAAAATATGCTGAATGGTATTATGGTCCGCAGAAACGTTTCCTTGCTTCACTGAACGCGGAATACCGTCTCAAATCACTTCTCTTTGATGTTGCTTCTGTAAACCTTGCTTATCAGAATGTTCATGAAGACAGGATCAACCGGTCGTTTGGCAAAAGCAAGAAGAAATTCAATCTCGAAACCGTTGATGTGCTTTCCTTCAATGCTGATCTGAATAAGAAACTTGCCAAAAAGGATGATCTGCAATACGGATTGGAAGCTACTTACAACAAGGTTACTTCGGTTGCCCACCAGGAAAATATCGTGACGGGAGCCATTACAAATGATCTTGCAACCCGTTATCCGGATGATAAAGCCAACATGATGACTGTCGCGGCCTATCTTTCCAATAAGTGGATGATCAATAAACTGCTGACCTTTTCCCAGGGACTGCGTTTCAGCTACGTTGCACTGAATGCTGCCTATTCTGACACCATGATGAGCATTATGAAGTTCCCGTTTGATAATACCATCGAACAAAAGTCCTCGGCCCTTAACGGGTATGTGGGTCTTGTGGCCACGCCTGAGGGCGACTGGAAAATTTCGCTGGTAGGATCCACCGGGTTCAGGGCACCGAATATTGACGACCTGACAAGACTCAGCGAGTCGAACAGCCAGGATAAGATGATCATTGTTCCCAACCCTGATCTGAAACCGGAATATGCCTACAATGCCGAATTATCTGTCGGAAAAACCATTGCCGGTGCGGTAAGACTTGAAGCAAGCGGGTTTTATACCTGGCTCAGGGATGCACTGATTGTTGCTCCGTCAACCTACAACGGACAGGATTCACTGATGTATGACGGAACGATGTCGAAGGTTTTCTCGACACAGAATGGCGGATCAGCTAATATTTACGGGGTTCAGGGTACTCTGCTGGCCCAGGTGACCCGTATCTTTTCTATATCCAGCAATGTTACCTGGACTAAGGGAAGACTGACCGATCAGGATCATCCGCTGGATCATATTCCCCCGGTTTACGGAATGACGTCTTTCAACCTGGAAATGAAGAAATTTCATGGCTCCTTTTACGTGATGTACAATGGATGGAAACGCCTGAGCGATTACAGCGACAGTGGTGAAGACAATCTTAATTATGCAACGGTTAATGGTACACCTTCATGGTACACGCTTAACCTGAAGGCCAGTTACCAGGTCATTAAAAACCTGAGTGTAGAACTGGGAGTTGAAAATATCCTTGATGAA
>JBLNAN010000357.1:0-6745 GCA_050259355.1 Syntrophothermus sp.
TGTCGGAACTTCAGGTACTTACAGCGATGGAACATTCGTTGGACAGGACGGTTCCACGTGGTCCTATTTTCAGTGCCGCAGCGACCGTGCCATTGTTGCACCCTCGCCCTGTCTCGGCAAGAACAGGACCCCGGCGGCCAAGGTTGAATCAGGAACCATTGCCAACGGGTGCGGAACACTCAATTTTGACTATAAACAAGGTTATTCTACAGCCGTCAACATGAACGTTTATGTGAACGGCGTTTTAGTAGCCAATGTTGTCAGCCCGGGCGGTTCAGCAGATACCAGCATTGTTCACCAGTCAGGTCCGATCCTGGTTAACCAGGCCGGATCTTTCGTGATCAGTTTCCAGCAGGCCGATAATGCCTCTTCAGGTCAGGTTACCATTGATAATATTTCATGGACGGCTAATAACACGGTTTTACCTGAACCTACAAATTATCCTACTGCTTTTACAGCAACTCCTTCTAATTTCAAGATCACCCTGCATTGGGTGGATGCAACAGGCACACAGCCTCCCACGGCATACCTTATCAAAGCCAGCAGTACCAATAATATCACTGCCCCGGTTGACGGAACTCCCGTTACCGACGATCCCGATCTTTCCGACGGCAGTGCCGCGCTGAACGTTTTGCAGGGTGCACAAACCTGTTATTTTTCTAACCTCGCGAGCAATACACCTTATTATTTCGTGATCTATCCTTATACCAATTCAGGATCAATCATCAATTACAAGAATGACGGAACGGCTCCTTCTGTATCCGCCACTACGCCCAATTCCACCATCATTCATCAACAGAATTTCAATGGTTTCTCACTGGCACCCTGGACCAAACCGAGCATCGTGGGCGCACAGGAATGGACCATCGACTCCATTCATGGCACCTCCGCTTCGGCTTGTGCAAAGATCAGCGGATACGCCGGTTCAGCCAATGAAAACGAAGACTGGCTGATTTCGCCGGCCATGAATTTCACCCTGTACAACAACGAAACACTTTCTTTTGAAAATGCTTACAATTACCAGGGTGATCCTCTCGCTGTTAAAATCTCAACCAATTATGATGGTTCAGGCGACCCCAATGATTTTAACTGGACTGATCTTACCGCAACCTGGTCGGCCGGTGGCTGGGCCTGGACTCCGTCGGGGGATATAGATATTTCAGGATACAATGGTACAGCCGTGTTTTTTGCTTTTAACTACCTCTCGAATACCACGGCGGCTTCCACCTGGGAAGTGGATGACGTGCTTGTTCTCGGAACCCCCATCGTGGGCACCCCCGAGAAAAATACACGGGAATTTTCCTGTAACCCGAATCCTGCCTCCGGTCATGTTGTTCTTGGCTTCAGCAATGACCAGGTTCACACGGTTTCCGTGATAAATCTTCTGGGATCAACGGTTCTGCAGAAAACTTTCGAAGGAAATACCGCGAAAATGGATATTTCTTCACTTTCCTCCGGCGCTTACCTGGTACAGGTGATTACCGGCGGTGAGACTGTAACAAAAAAACTGATCGTTCGCTAGAACCTAAAACTGATTTGTTCTGAAGGCGCAGGCATGGAGGCAAAGATCCTTCATCCTGCGCCTTGTATTTTTTTTCCCAGATTCACGGATGCTTTCTACATTTGTAAGCGTGATAATAGATAACATGAAAAAATTTTTCCTTGCCTGTATCCTGCTATTTCCCCTGATCACTGTTTCAGGCCAGGGAAAAGCTGACAAACCTCTTCGCATCGAGATTCCGGCGAAAGCCGATGACGAAAGCCACAGAATACTTGCCATGGGAGACAAAGGAGTGGTTTTGTTCTTTAAAAGCATTGAAAAACAGAATGACAGCCTGGTGAAATGGTATTTCTCTTTTTATGATAAAAATCTGAAACACAAATGGTTGAAAAGTGTTGCCATTCCCGCGAACATGGAATTTTTCAAATCCCTGTTTGTCGGGGACAAGGGCTCTTTTTGTTTCGTGAAAGCGGGAAAAGAAAAGGGAACCACCGCGGGCATTCTCGTGCTTGGGCTGGATCCCGAATCCGGAGAGTTTCTGGCCAAAAGAGCAGGCATTCCTGAAAAATCAGATCCTGCCGGGTTTTATGTGACCGCTGGAAAAGCTTTTTTTGCCTACAACACCAAAAATGATGTCCCGGCCATCAAGATCATTGAATTATCTACAGGTAAAATTTCCGGCTTCGAGTGGAGCAATAACGTACCTTCCCTTCTGACCGGTTTTATGGTGGATACCCTTTCTGCCACCATCCTCGGCTATCTGAAGAAATTCTATACCAAAAATAAATACGAGTATTTTATTTCCTATCTGGATTTTTCCGGCAAACCAAAAGGGGAGGTCCTGGTTAATGACAAAAATGCCAGCGGTAGCGGTGACACGTATATATTGGATATAAATACGGTCAGGCTTTCCAACGGGGATCTGGGAGCTTATGGGGCATACCGGACGGGTTCCATTAAAAATCAGGATAAGAATAATCTGGTTTTGCCTGCCACGGGAATTTATTATCTGAGGATTTCTGGAGGACAGGTGGTAAGCAGTCGCTTTACCAATTTTCTGACTTTTGGTCATACCGCGTTACCGGGAAAATCGGAAATCGAATCATTTGAAAAAAAAGCCGGCAAAAAAAATAAGGATATAAATGAATTTTCCCTGGATTATTCGGTCATCGTTCATCCCGTTGATTATGTAAACAATGAAATGCTGCTGCTGGCCGATCTGTTCACCCCGCAATTTCATATGGAAAATTACACCAATTTCGATTATTACGGTCGCCCTTCAACCAACAGTTACCGGGTATTTGACGGGTATCGTTTTATCAATGGAATCGTGATCGGTATGAACGGGTCAGGTGATATTCTCTGGAAAAACGGCATTGAACTGGTGAATCTTGTTTCTTTCAATCTGGAACCAAAAGTAAATTTCTCCATCGCGTCCGATTCTACCATGCTGCTTTCTTATCTGAGTCAGGGCAAAGTTGGCTATAAAGTCATTGATCATGACAAGGTGATTGAAAAGCTCGATTTTAGTTCGCTGGAGATGCTGAGCGCCGAGGATAAACTGCTCAATGAATCAAAAAGCAATATGATACCATGGTATGATAATAATTTCCTCTGCTATGGATATCAGGAAATAAAAAATATCAATGCTTCAGAAAACAGGAAAAGGATCGTGTTTTTCCTGACCAAAATCTCTTCCGATTAAGATCAGTGCAGGATAAGAAGTTTATTGTCGCATGGCTGAAGAAATATCAACGTGTCGCGGCTGGTGCTGGGCGTTGCAATCGTGATGGTGTAAGGAGTATTTCCCTGCAGGTCACTACATTTCATGTAATCCCGTTGTATGGTAAATTGGGAATTGATGGGTTTCAACGTGATGTTCACAGTTGAATCCATTTTGTTTTCGATACAAAGTGTTCCGAGATTATTGCATGGTTTGCTTTCTTCTTTGGATGAGCAGGAAGACAATACCATCAACGCGGGAACAATAAAAATGGACAGAAGAAGGATATAGCTTTTCATGAAAAACTTTTTGAGGACCTTGCAAAATTATACGTAAAATTTGAATCTCAAAATTTATTTTCAGTTTTGAGGTTTCAGGCAACTAAAAATAAAATTAAATGTCTATAGTCACAGATTTGGTTATTAGGAAGATTATTTGTTATTTTTGTTGTTTCAACCCTACGACCGCCCATGATGGTACTTATCCCTTAAAATGTAACTATTCCACTATACAATGAGTATAAACATTTACCAATAAAACCTGTATGTATTATAAATTTATACGCTACATTTTTGCTTTTATTGTTATTTTATCCTTCGCGCATGTAGCGGCACAGCCTTGTGCGGATACCCAGCCACTGATCAGCGGAGCACAATCGGTGACCAATTCCCAGTCAAACGTTATTTATTCCACTCCCAACATACCGGGTCATACCTATAGTTGGTCGGTAAATGGTGGTACGATAACTTCCGGGATGAATACCAACCAGATTTCCGTTTTATGGGGACCGGTGGGTGCGGGTTCGGTAAGTGTAACGGAAGTCAATCCTGCTCTGAACTGTTCAACCACGGTAAGCAGGACCATACAGGTGAGGCCCCTACTGGTTGCCTATCTGTATTATACCAACGAATCATGTTACGGGAATACCTTGTCTTTTTTTGGTGACAAGTGTATAGCTGATGCACAAAAACCGATTGTTTCGTACGAGTGGGATTTTGGTGACCTTGGTACATCTACTCTTCAAAATCCTACACACACCTACAATCCTCCCTGGAATCAGACCTGGACCATCCGTTTGATCGTTACCAACAGTGAAGGATATAAAGATACCATATATGATGCTGTTTACGTGAATCCCGATCAGTATATACCACATCCTGATTTTATCGCTTCTATTCCTTCCTGCGGATATGATGCCGTTCAGTTTGATGCCACACCGCCCATCTCTAATACTCCCCCGGGAACTGAGCCCATCTGGAAATATGTTTGGGATTTTGGTGATCCCTCTTCACCCAGCAATCATGACTCAACGGCATCCCCGTTGACTTCTCATTTATTTACCACCCCGGGTACGTATACGGTTAAACTCAGGATCGGCAATTATAAATCCTGCCAGGGTGAAATAACAAGGACGGTTACCGTTCTTCCTTCTATCCCCGATGCCAGCTATGCTTATTCAACACCCACCTGTATCAATAATCCTACATTTTTTACAGATCAGTCATTACCTGCTCTGAATCATAATATTACAAAATGGGAATGGAATTTCGGAGACGGATCGACCCCTGTTGTCGTCAATTCACCTGCAACTCCCAATATTTCCCATGTTTATCCGGGCCTCGGGCCTTATAATACCTGGCTGAAGGTGACCAATGAAATCGGCTGTTCTGATTCGATTTACAGGTCTATCTCCCTCACTCCTTCGCCTATTGCCGGATTTAAAAATTTATCCAACTGTGTTGGCGACACGGTGCATTTCCAGAGCACCTCGCTTACAAACAATGGTCCCCTGATCGATTCCTATTATTGGGATTTTGGTGACCCCGGTTCAGGATTCAACATCTCTACCAACCAGAATCCTATACATCTTTATGGTGCATCAGGATTTTACACGGTCACCCTGATTATTCAGAATGAAGCAGGCTGTCCCGATACGCTTACAAAAGTCATCCAGATCTTTGATCCCCCTGCAGTGGAGTATACCTATATTTTAGGACCCCAGAACAACACGGTTTCATTCCACCTGGATCAGTTCATTACCCCGGTTGGCCGTATTGGCAACATGGTACAGTGGAATTTCGGAGATGGTACTTTCGGATACGGATATGATCCCATTCATGTTTATCCTGCCGGCGGGACTTTCAATGTAACGCTTTCGGTTGTGGATACCAATGGCTGTTCGAATGAGGTGACACACCAGATTTATGTACCGGCACTGCCCATGGCCTTTTTCTCGACCAATTCTCCCGTTTGTGCAGGTCAGCCACTTTGTGTGACAGATCTTTCCAACGCCGCCACCCCGCCTTTCGGCTGGATCACAAAATGGATATGGAACTGGGGAGATGGTTCACCCGATGATACCATTAACTTCCCGAACGATCCCAATCTTTGTCACATGTATTCCCTGGCCGACACCTTCTCGGTCACCCTTACCGTGTTCGACAACTTTGGTTTCTCCGACAGCTATACCAGGGATATTATCATTATGCCCAATCCTATTGCCAACTTCTTCTTTACCGGAAGCTGCGAGGACCAGGTCATTTCTTTCACTGATGCTTCCTTTGCCAATGGCGGCGGGAATATTATTTCCTATGACTGGAATTTCGGTGATCCGCTTTCAGGTTTGAATAACCAGTCCAACCTGCAGAATCCTATACACATTTTCGCCAATGGCGGAGTATACCAGGTGAGACTGATCATAGAAAACTTCCAGGGATGTGTGGATACCATTATAAAGGATGTTCCTGTAAGGTTTGGACCTTCTATTGAATTTTCATATGATACAGCCTGTTTGGAGCAGGTTACCACTTTCAATGCCTGCACCGGCATTACCCAGTGCGACTCTATCGCGGTCTGGAGCTGGAATTTCGGAGACGGAACCCCGCTTGTCACGGATCCCGTGGCTACATCCCATCTGTACATCGCTCCCGGAACGTATACCGTCACCCTGACCATCACGGATATTCATGGCTGTATCAGTACAAAAACCCATACTGTAATTGTTAATCCCCTGCCGATTCCTGCTTTCTCATGGTCAACACCAACTTGTCAGGACGTGGCGGTAACCTTTACGGATGAGTCTCTTGTACCCGCCGGATATACCGGATATATTGCCAAATGGCAATGGGATTTTGGTGATGGAACTCCCGTTCAGACCATCACGCTGCCCGGCTTGCCCAACATTGTACATTTATTCCCGACAACAGCCATATCATTCAATGTAAAACTCACCGTATGGACCAGTGATAGCTGTACAAAATTTATTGAGCATACCATTACTCTGACACCCGCACCGCTGGCTAACTTCGGTTTTTCATCCGTGAATTGTTCCAGTCAGGCTGTCAACTTTACCGATCTCTCACAAACCAACGGTGGCGGTAGCGTGACCGAATGGGCATGGAATTTTGGTGATCCCGGCAGCGGTGTCAACAACTTCTCAAGTAACCAGAATCCGTCACATACCTATATTACCAGTGGCCCCTACACGGTAACGCTTATTGTAAAGAATGTAACAGGATGTT
>JBLNAN010000358.1:0-5696 GCA_050259355.1 Syntrophothermus sp.
AGGGAGTTGGCGAGGCGTACCGTGCAATGAGCGGCCTGGATACCATGATGACCGAAGGGGAATTCAAATTGCAGGAAGGAGATAAGGATTTTGCCGTGCTGGGATACGGGGTAGCCTATTACCTGGGCACGAACCTGGAAGATTACGCCGAACCGATTTCGGTTTATGTTCCCCGGAGAAGCGGGAATTTCTCGCAAGGCATGGAAAATGCATTCAATAATGAAATAATTTTCCCCTCGGGATATTTCTCCATTCAGCAGGATTACGATGTGAAATACGTGCTCGTGCCCATACGGTTCGCGAGAAAAATCCTGGAATATGATAAAGAACTCACTTCCCTGGAGATTGACGTTGCACCGGGTGTTGAAACAGCAACGGTGATAAGAGAACTGAAAACCCTGACAGGCGACCGGTTTACCATTCGTGACCGGTTTCAGCAACAGGAACTTTTCTACAAGATCATGCGGTCGGAAAAGTGGGCCATTTTCCTCATCCTGACGTTTATTCTCCTGATAGCCACTTTCAATGTTATCGGATCCCTGTCCATCCTGATCATCGATAAAAAGCAGGATATCGCCATGCTCCAGAGCATGGGAGCAAACGTGGGTCTCGTTAAAAAGATCTTCATGATGGAAGGACTGCTGATCTCCTTCCTGGGTGCTATGCTGGGACTCGTGCTGGGTGCGCTGATCTGCTGGCTCCAGATGCGTTTTGGTTTTGTAAAACTGGGCAATGCCGGCAGTACATTTGTTATCGACGCCTACCCGGTAAAAATGCTCTGGACAGATTTTCTTTTTGTACTGATTACCGTGATGGGAATAGGATTGCTGGCCACCTGGTATCCCGTGTACAATATCCGGAAAATAGAGACAAAAATTTTATATCAGAGATTTTAATTTATTCAAGCAACTTTTTGAAATTCAATTATCTTGAACTATAGAATTTGTTATATTTGTTTGATAAATTTTTAACAAATGAATAAAGTTTCTACATTTTTATTTTCGTTCCTTATTGTTTTCTTTTTCACCTCTTTCCGGCTTTTTGCAGGTGAAATTATCATTAACAATGGCCGAACGGGGGTCGTCTTTGACAAGGGCAGTTATCAGCAGGTTTCCTTCTCCTCTCGTTTATCCACGATACAATTCAGGGAAATTGCGACCAGCGCTGGAATATTCACCGAATTTTATACGGAAGGTTATGGTTACGCGAACATTCCCGGCGACCCCAAATTGCCTGTGTACAAGCAGCTTGTTGAGGTTCCGGCGGGAGCCCGTTATACCATCCGGATAACGGATCAGGTTTTTCATGATTATGATCTTTCTTCTTTCGGAATAACCTATCCGCTCATTCCCGCCCAGCCCCCGGTAAGTAAAAACTCAGATCCTTCAACCCTCCCGTTTCATTATAATCCCGGCACGTATCAGCAGAACAAATGGCTCGGAGAGCCGCTCGTGACGATCACCAATGCCGGATCAGGCCGCGCCGTAAGCATGGCACGGGTTGAAGTTTCACCTGTTCAGTACAACCCAGTCACCGGGCAGATCAGGGTGTACGAGAGTTTCAACGTGAAAATCATTTTTGAAGGTGCCGACATCTCCTCGGTTGTTCAGGCAAAACGCCGGAGCTGGTCACCTTACTACCAGTCACTTTACCGCCTCCTTCCCAACTACCAGGAAGAAACTGATTCCCTGATCACTTCAGCGCCCGTGACCTACGTGGTTATTTCCTCTCCGCTTTTCAAAACCGCGTTACGGCCTTTCATCAACTGGAAAAAGAAAAAAGGTTTCCAGGTGATCGAGGGATATACGGATGATCCTGCAGTGGGAACCACCACCGCATCTATCAAAACATGGCTCCAGAACCTGTACAACAATCCGCCGGCGGGATTCCAGAAGCCTGCTTTCGTGCTGTTTGCCGGAGACGTCCCTCAGATCCCGGCCTTCATGTCCAACGGGCATCCATCCGACATGTATTACTGCGATCTGACGAATGATCATATTCCTGAAATGTTTTACGGGCGGTTTTCAGCTTCCAGCCTCGTTCAGCTTCAGCCCTATATTGATAAAACCCTCGAATACGAACAGTATACCATGCCGTCGGATGCCTTCCTGGGAGAAGTTACCATGGTGGCCGGCGCGGATGCCACGCATCAGCTTACCTGGGGAAACGGCCAGATCAATTATGGAACGACGTACTATTTCAACTCCGCGCACAACCTTCTTTCGCACACTTACCTTCAACCTGAGCCGGCAGGCGGAAACTATTCCGCTAACATCCGCCAGAATGTTTCTGACGGAGTAGGATATGCAAACTATACCGCTCACGGAAGCGAGACAGGCTGGTCAGATCCTGCTTTCAACATCAGCCAGATCCCGCCATTACAGAACAACCATGAATATTGCCTGATGGTGGGCAACTGCTGTCTTACCGCGAAATACAGCGTGAACTGTTTTGCCGAGGAAATTACCCGCGCAGAAGGCAAGGGTGCCCTGGGCTATATCGGATGTTCCGATTATTCTTATTGGGATGAAGATTACTGGTGGGGATGCGGGTTCAAGGCGGTTACCTCCAATCCGTCCTATGATCCCAACCACCTGGGTGCTTATGATGTTACCTTTCATGATCAGGGAATTCCCGAATCGCAATGGTTTGTTACCCAGGGTCAGATGGTACAGGGAGGGAATTTCGCGGTAGAACAATCCAACTCCGGGATGAAGTTATATTACTGGGAAGCCTATAACCTGATGGGAGATCCTTCACTGAGTGCCTATTTCTCGGTTCCCCCGGCGCTCACCGCCACTTACCCCGACAACCTACTGATGGGAACCAGCACGCTGCAGGTTGTTACAGAACCTTATGTTTACGCAGCCCTGACGGTACACGACACGGTGCTTATCGCCGCGCAGTGCTCCGATGCTTCCGGGGTGATCAATTTTACCTTTAACCCGCTTCAGACCCCTGATACACTATCACTGGTAATGACCAAACAGAACCGGAAACCTCACCTGGGCCACATCAATGTGATACCTGCCACCGGTCCTTACGTCGTGGTCAGTTCAACGGTGGTTAACGACCTTGCCTACGGTAATCAGAACCGGCAGGCGGAATATGGTGAAAAGATTTCCCTGGATGTTACCTTGAAGAATATCGGTATCCTGTCCAGCGGCAATGTCAACGGAACCATCTCTTCCGGCGATACGAACGTGACCATCCTGATAAACACCCATAACTTCGGAATCCTGGCTTCAGGAGATACCGTAAAAGGCATTGATTGTTTCAGCATCCAGGTAAAAAACAGTTCACCGGATCAGCACCCGGTTGTGCTGCAGATGGTTTTATCTGACGGAACCCATTCCTGGAACGCCGAACTGAGATTCAAAACAAATTCCCCGGTGATCACGATCACGGATATGATCATCTCCGATCCGGCACCGGGAGGAAACGGGAACGGCGTTCTTGATCCCGGCGAAACGGCCATCCTGAAAATACACTTTGAAAATACAGGCCATGCCCTTTCAGGAAACACCATTTCACATCTCGTCGTTGCTCCCGGCGGCGCCCCGTACATCATCGTGAACAACCCGGTATACTACGCGGGCAGTTTCCCGCCGGCAACCCCTGCCGAGGCTGACTTCCAGGTGGTGACCAACGGGATAACCCCTGCCGGAACCTGCCTGGATCTTCAGAATATCGTGACCACGGGCAACCAGTCACAATTTTCAGCAGAAAAGATCTTCAACACCTGTATCGGCCTTCCGCCCATCTACCTTATGTCGAACAATACAATTACCACCTGCTCGGGAACTTTCTACGATTCGGGCGGACCCAACGGCAGCTACATGAACAATGAAGATTTTGTCATGACTTTTTCCAGTCCGACACCCGGTGCCACGCTGAGAACCGTTTTCTCACAGTTTGACGTGGAACCACAATCCACCTGTAATTATGATTATCTGAAAGCATTCAACGGGCCGAATACCACTTCCCCGCTTCTCGGGACCTGGTGCGGACAGGTTTTGCCTTCGGAGATCATTGCTTCCTCCGGACAAGTGACTTTCCAGTTTCATTCTGACTACAGTGAGAATCTCACGGGCTGGACGGCCACCGTATCCTGTTCAGGCGGAACCCTCGGGCTTTCTGCCAATGCTTTTCCTGCCGACGTTTGTGCAGGATCCACCACGCAGCTCGTGGCAATTCCTTCCGGCGGCAGCGGCAATTACACCTATCAGTGGAGTCCCGCCACCTGGCTGGATGATCCATACAGCAAAACGCCGGTGTCAACCCCGGAAGGGAATATCACCTATACCGTTACGGTTAATGACGGTACCAATTCTCTTACTTCCTCTCCGGTCGATATCACCGTGCTGCCCGTTCCCGCTACTCCGGTTATATCCCTGGTGAATAATGATCTCATTTCAAACGCTACCGAAGGTAACCAGTGGTTTCTCAACGGGGCGCTGGTACCCGGCGCAACTGCCCAGACCCTTGCGCCCACCATCTCGGGTGAATATTACGTTGTGGTAACCGGAACCAATGGTTGTCCTTCTGAACCTTCCAACACGATTGCCTTTGCAGTCACCGGCACTGAGAATCCCGGCCGTTTGCTGAAAGTGAAGGTTTTCCCAAACCCCTCACAAGGTATTTTCACGATTACCTGTGATCTTCCTGCTGCAGCCCCGGTTGTTCTCCGGCTCACGGATGGGACCGGCAGGGTCATCCTCACCAGAAATGTCAGCGGAAGCGCGGGCAAAAACAGCATCAGTATCAGCGAGGCCGGATTGTCAAACGGCATCTATTATCTCCGTCTGTCAACAGAGAAATCAATGGAAGTCAGTAAAATCATCATATCGAAATAATTTTTTATGAAAAAAGTTATAATTTCCCTGCTGTTCCTGGCAGTAAGCGTCATCTCCCTCGGGTCTAACCAGTGGATTGGAATTAATAAAAACACACCCTCTCCTGCCAGAACAGAACTTGTTTCATCACAATCTGATCGTTCAATAGTTCATTTCAGTATTGACGGTTTCATGATGAAAGAAGTGCAGACGCCGCGCGGGCTTTCGAATATAATCATGGTGGATGAAGCGACGCCTGCAGAGGAAAAGGGAAATCCTGATCTTCCCAAGCTCGTTACCGCGCTGGCCATTCCGGATCTTGCTGAAATGGAATACACGATTCTGTCAGCAGATTATACGGATTATCCCAACGTGCTGGTTGCACCCTCCAAAGGCGTGATATCAAGAACCGAGGATCCGGCAACGGTTCCGTTTACTTATGGAAGATCCTATTCCATGAATGCCTTCTGGCCGGATAAAACAGCCGGGATTTCCGATCCGTACATCATCAGGGATGTAAGAGGACAAAATATCATCGTGTATCCTTTTCATTATAATCCAGTGACAAAAACGTTGCGGGTCTATCATGATATTACGGTAGAGCTGAAAAAAAAGAGTGACGCCGGTAAAAATCCGCTGACAAGAAAAGCTCCTGCCAGCAATGAATTTCAGGCGCTGCAGCAGCATCATTTTCTGAACAAAGGCATTCTCAGCTACAATCCGCTGAACGATTACGGAAAGATACTGGTGATCTGTCACGATGCTTTCATCAGCAGCATGGAACCTTATGTCGACTGGAAAAATTCCTGCGGATTTCCTACCAAAATCGTTGGTACATCCGTTACCGGAACGACTGCCTCC
>JBLNAN010000359.1:0-3871 GCA_050259355.1 Syntrophothermus sp.
ATTGCAAAAGATGCACTTCCTCTCGAGGCGCTTGACTGGCTGGAAATGCTGAGCGATAAGCCGATGAACCGGAAAGAAGATTCAACTTTCGAGGTCACTTCCGACCAGATGATCTCCAAAATGGGACTTGGACAGAAAGAAAGGGACATGGTGGTACTTCAACATACGTTTCTGGCAGGATATTCTGATGGTCAGAAAGAGATCATCCGGTCCAGAATGCTGGATTTTGGGACACTTGAAACCAATACTTCGATTGCCAGAACTGTTGCACTGCCGGCGGCTACAGCTGTTGAAATGATCCTCTCGGGGAAAATAAGCGCCAAGGGCGTACACATTCCGGTAATACCCGAGATCTATAATCCTATCCTGGATAATCTCGAAAAACTGGGAATAAAAATGGAAGAAGAATACGGTTTGCCCCTTTCGGAAAATATCAGATAAAGTTTCATGGAAGTCATTATTATTATCATCATCATCGGGATATTCCTGTACGCGTTGTACAGTATGAAGAAACCTTCAGGCAGCAGTGGTTCCGAAAATCCGAACCCGCGAGACAGTGGTTCAGGGGGAAACGCGGTTCCTCCCGGCAACGGCCGGAAAATAAAATTCGGCAAATGGATCGGGGGAGGACTGGGATGGGCTTTTGGCGGGCCGTTGGGTGCAATACTGGGTTTCGCACTGGGATCGATGATGGATGGAACGAAAACCGGTTCTTATTACCAGGGAACCGCCCGCGGCGATTTTTCCATGAGTTTGCTGGTGTTGGCCGCAGCGGTAATGAAAGCAGACGGAAAAGTGGTGAAGTCGGAACTGGATTATGTGCGAAATTTCTTTATCCGCCAGTTTGGTCAGGAGGAGGCTTCCCGACTGGTTCTGATTCTTAAGGAAGTTTTGAACCAGGAAATCCGTATTGAAGAGGTAAGCGTCCAGATCAGTCAATACATGGACTATGCTTCCCGCCTTCAACTGCTTCATTTCCTGTATGGGATTGCGCTGGCAGACGGAAGTCCGGGTCAGCCTGAAATTGATCTCATTGAAAGGATTGGCACCTACATGGGAATATCCCTGTCGGATATCAGTTCCATCCGGGCAATGTTCATCCGGGATATCAATAGTGCTTATGATATTCTGGAAATCACTCCCAATGCCACGAATGAGGAAGTTAAAAAGGCTTATCGCCGGTTAGCTGTCGAATACCATCCTGATAAAGTACACCACCTTGGGGAGGATATCCACAAGGCGGCGACTGAGAAATTTCAAAAATTAAATGCTGCATACGAAGAAATCAGGAAGCAAAGAGGGATGAACTGATCATCTCCCCTTATCTATCCTTCTTGCCCAGGAATTGTTGGCGGTATCTGTAAGTTTTAGCAGATATAGCCCAGGTTCAATCTTTCCGGGGTTGATCTCTATTTCCACACCGGGAACAAATACCTGGTTCCGTTCATAGATTTTCTTTCCCGTTAGATCGTAAACTTCAATCTTTTGCAAGTTATTTCCTTTTGTCTGATAACTGAAAGAGAAGGAGTTCTGGAAAGGATTGGGATAAATTTGAATGCTTGGCGATGCAACGGAAGGATCATTGATTCCTTCGGCAAAACCTTTGACGATGAAAACACCCATCATCCCCATGGAAAGATGAGGTTTACAATAATACCTGTAAGTGCCGGCAACTGTCGGAACATAAATAAATATCGGATGCAATAGACTTAATTCCTGATCAAAAGGAAGAGCCCCATTGGGAATTTCTGATGATGTGACGGTATGTGCCCCATCAACCCATTGCCAGATCACGCTGTCGCCAATGGCAATATTTCCAACACTATCGGGAGTGAATTTAAAATCCTGAACCGTGATGACATGTCTGGCTGCGAATGCGGAAGTGGCGAAGACAATCCCTGAAATTAGAAGAAAAGTCTTCATCAAAAGTATGTATGATTTCATAATTACTGTTTAAAATTGGTAGAGTGGAGCAAACCCTATTCCAATGAATGTTTTTTTGTATAGAAAGAATTACTTTTGAAAGACAAAACCTTTACTTTTTCAAATCATGAAAAAACTTCTGATCATCCTGATTTTACTGGTGTTTCCATTTTTACCGATATTTTCCCAGGAAGTACGGGAAACAGATCCGGCAGTGGTCCAGAAACTTGAACAATGGAAAGATCTGAAATTTGGATTGTTGATGCACTGGGGACCATACAGCCAGTGGGGAATTGTTGAATCCTGGTCCATCTGTTCAGAAGATGAGCCCTGGTGTACACGAAAGATGAAGAATTATGTGGATTATTGCCGGGAATATGAAAAGTTGAAAACCACTTTCAATCCTGCCCGCTTTGATCCCGAAAAATGGGCGAAAGCCGCAAGTTACGCCGGGATGAAATACGTGGTATTCACCACCAAGCATCATGATGGCTTCTGCATGTTCGACACGAAAGAAACAAATTACAAGATTACTGATTCCGCCTGCCCATTTCATACCCGTCAAAAGGCCGATGTTACCAGGGAAATATTTGATTCCTTCCGGAAGCAGGGATTCTGGACCGGCGCGTACTTTTCCAAGCCCGACTGGCACAACAATGATTATTGGGCTGAAGAATGGGCGACTCCGGACCGGAATGTCAATTATAGTATTAAGAAGTATCCTGAAAGATGGCGGAATTTTCGGGAATTCACTTACCGGCAAATCAATGAACTGGTGAGCAACTATGGGAAGGTAGATATTTTATGGCTGGATGGAGGATGGATTGATGGTAAGAATAAGGATCAGGATGTAGATATTCCGGCAATTGCTGCAAATGCAAGAAAACATCAGCCGGGGATGTTGGTGGTTGACCGGGCCGTAGGAGGGAGGTATGAAAATTACCGCACCCCCGAACAGTCCATTCCGTTGAAGCCGCTGGATTATCCCTGGGAAACCTGCATGACCATGGCCACCTCGTGGTCTTATGTTCCGGGAGATATTTATAAACCAGCGGGAAAACTGATAGGTATGCTGGTCGATATCGTGGCCAAGGGAGGAAATTTTTTGCTGAACATCGGCCCCTCACCTGAAGGCGAACTTGCTGATACAGCATATGCAAGGCTTAAAGAAATCGGCGACTGGATGAAGATCAACGGGGAGGCCATTTACAATACCCGGCCCATCGATCCGTATAAAACCGGGAAGACGTGCTATACTTCTCTGCCCGATGGAACTATTTATGTTCTTTACCTGGCGGATGAGAATGAGCAAAAGATACCCGCCATGGTCAATGTTACCGGATTTCAGCCATCTGACGGCTCCGTCGTAAGTTTGCTTGGAACGGAAGGGAAATTAAAATGGAACCGGGAAATGAATGGTTTTACTATTTCTGTTCCTTCAAAATACCAGCGGAATCCACCGTGCAGATATGTTTGGGTTTTTAAGGTGGTGATGAATAACAGGGATTCAGGATGATCAGATCAGGCCGGTCCAATGGTTGTCATGTTTGTTGAATTCGGCCTGCAGATGGACAACAATTTCATCCGGTAGAGGGCCTGCTTCAATGGCTTTGATGTTCCGCAACAGGTGTTCCCTGCTGGAAGTCCCGGTGATCACCGTGCTGACTCCACCGGAAAAGGCAGCAAAACGCATGGCCAGTTCATTCCAGTCTAATCCAAAATTATTCAGGTTCATTTGATGGAAGCGATGCCAGTATTCAGCATGATGATGTCCGACGGGTGCTGACTCATAGCGCCAGGGCGCATTGGCGATAGGCCGTTTTCCGATGACGCCCATACCTTTCCCTGCGGCATTTTTAACCTGATTATTGATGGAGGATTGATCACATAGGTTGACCGAACACTGAATACTGCCGAATCGACCGGAATCAATGGCAAAAGCAAGGGC
>JBLNAN010000360.1:0-2910 GCA_050259355.1 Syntrophothermus sp.
GGCCTGTCGATCCTGTGGACAACCCCCAGGAAAACATTTCCAGGTTTATTTTCTCTCACCCGGAGATATTCCTTAAGAAGATCACTTAGCGGAACATCACCTGTCTTATCTCCCTGAACTATCTGGGAAGGCATTTTATTATAGATGAGAAGATGATTATCCTCGAAAAGAATGTGATCCGGCAGAATTTCAGTATTGTTCCCGTTCATTGGGGAAATCAAGAGATTTAACATCATTGATATAAGACATAACCGATCCCCGGATCTCTTCGTGAAGGTTGTGATACCTTCTTAAAAAACGCGGCGAAAAATCCACGGTTATCCCGAGCATGTCATGCAGCACCAGTACCTGTCCGTCAACCTGCGAACCGGCACCGATCCCGATGACGGGAATATTAACTTCGGCAGCGACCTGTCCTGCCAGTTTTGCAGGAATCTTTTCCAGAACAACAGAAAAGCAGCCTGCCTTGGTAAGAAGATGCGCGTCAGCGACCAGTTTAGCGGCTTCCTCGTCGGTGGTCGCCCTCACAACATAGGTTCCGAATTTGTGGATCGACTGGGGAGTAAGCCCCAGGTGACCCATGACAGGAATTCCGGCGGATAAAATGCGGTCAACAGACTCGATTACTTCTTTACCCCCTTCCAGTTTCACTGCATCTGCACCGCTTTCCTTCATGATCCTGATGGCAGATGAAAGCGCTTCCTTCGAGTTTCCCTGATACGTTCCGAAAGGCATATCCACGATCACCAGGGCCCTTTTCACCGCCCTTACAACCGATGAGGCATGATAGATCATTTCGTTAAGGGTGATCGGAAGGGTAGAGGTATGTCCTGCCATGACATTGGAGGCAGAATCACCCACCAGGATAATATCGATTCCCGTACCATCAAGAATCTTCGCGAAAGAATAATCGTATGCCGTCAGCATGGCAATTTTCTCACCCTTCAGCTTCATCTCCTGCAGCACGTGCGTAGTCACCTTTGTTACATTTCTGTAGGAAGTGCTCATAAACAGACAATTTAGCAGCAAATCTACGATATTTATTTAAAAATGTTTACTTTTGACCTCCTTTTAGATAGCTCCCGGATATGCGATTCAACAAGTTGTTGCTGCTCACTGTACTGCCATTATTCCTTATTTCCTGTTCGAAAGATTTCAAGGTAAATGCAGAATGGAAGGAAGTTCCTGTTGTTTACGGACTTCTCAACCAGAATGATTCCGTTCATTATATAAAAATCACCCGGGCTTTCCTGGGAGAAGGTGATGCACTGATGTACGCGCAGATACCTGATTCCAGCAATTACCCGGTGGGAGATCTTCAGGTGAGGGTGGAAGGATGGAAAGATAACCTGCTGAAGCAAACGCTGGTTTTTCATGATACATTGGTCCAGAACAAGGACACCGGTATTTTTTATGCACCCACACAACTGGTTTATACCTCCGGCGGTACGCTGAATGAAGAGTATACTTATAAGCTATTTGTCAAAAATCTGAAAAGTAACCTGGAAATTACCTCACAAACAGACATGGTCAGGGATTTTGCCATTGAAAATCCCGGTCCGCCTCCTGCCACCCTGAGTTTTATGACAGGTAAGAAAACCTTTTTTTCCTGGTATCCTGCTAAGAACGGGACAAGGTACGAGGTGTCACTGAAATTTCATTATCTGGAGAGTATTGCCGGCGGACCGTATGTTGAGAAAATACTTGACTGGGTTATTTTTTCTGATCTCAGGGCAGAATATGAAGTTAATGCGCAGGCAATAACCCGTTCGCTACCAGGCGAGAGTTTTTACAATTTCCTCCACAGCAAACTGGTTGCTGATCCTGATATTCAAAGGACACCCGGCGTGGTGGAAGTCATTTTTACCGTTGCTTCCCCTGATCTGAATACTTATATGGACGTGACAGAGCCTTCCAATACCATTGTTCAGGAAAGACCATCTTTTACCAATATTACCAACGGGATCGGGCTGTTTGCCAGCAGGTACAACAATACAAAAAAGCGCCCCATTGTCATTGAACTTTCACCCAATACCAAGGCAGAACTCAAAACCAATCCTCTTACCGCGGGACTTAATTTCTAAGATGACTGTCGTTTTGTCACACTAAAACTGTCATCTGCCGTTTGGCATACTGATTGACCGTGCAGGATCAAAATTTGAAAAAATTTTAATTCATTCACGAATAAATCAATAAATAAAATGGCAAAAATCATTGGAATCGACCTTGGAACTACTAATTCCTGCGTCGCTGTTATGGAGGGGAGTGAACCCGTGGTGATCGCGAACAGCGAGGGGAGAAGAACTACTCCTTCAGTTGTTGCTTTCACGGAGAGCGGTGAACGTAAAGTGGGTGATCCTGCCAAACGTCAGGCAATCACGAATCCCCACAACACTGTATTTTCAATCAAGCGTTTCATGGGGGAAACCTATGACCAGGTCACGAAAGAGATTAAACGTGTTCCTTACAAGGTTGACCATGGTGAAAACAATACCCCGAGAGTCAATATTTCCGGTAAGCTGTACACCCCGCAGGAGATTTCTGCCATGATCCTCCAGAAAATGAGGAAAACGGCTGAAGATTATCTTGGTCAGGAAATCAAGGAAGCCGTTATTACGGTTCCTGCTTATTTCAGCGATTCACAGCGCCAGGCCACCAAAGAAGCCGGTGAAATCGCCGGGCTCGTGGTAAAACGAATTATCAATGAACCGACCGCTGCCGCTCTGGCATATGGTCTTGATAAAAAACATAAAGACATTAAGGTTGCCGTTTACGATCTGGGAGGCGGAACTTTTGATATTTCCATTCTTGAACTCGGAGAAGGTGTTTTCGAAGTAAAATCGACCAATGGCAATACCCATCTGGGTGGAGATGATTTTGATCACCTGGTGATCGACTGGCTTGCCGAGG
>JBLNAN010000361.1:0-5348 GCA_050259355.1 Syntrophothermus sp.
GGTTGTCCGATATTGGTCCACACGATATAGACTGCACCGTCGTAGCTGCCGCCGCTGTTGTCAACGGCCATCGAGGGGAATGAATTTACCCGCATGTTTTTACTTACCCCGGTTGCACGGATTCCCCTGATGTTATTGATGATCCGGGTGGCCGGCAGGAAAACGCTTCCGCCATTGAGCGACCTGGCAAATCCAAGGGCGACTTCATCGTTGCCGGGATCATCATACACGGCCCACGTGGCATATACTTGTCCGTTGGGGCCCGTTTGCAGGTTCACACCCTGGTTGTTGGCCACGGCATTTGCTCCCTGACTGATCTCGAAAGGCGGGAACCAGGTCAGCCCCTCATCAACCGAACGGCTGATCTCGATTTTGCCGTTCTGGTTGTTGATAAACGTGGTCCAGGCGCAGTAAAGATTTCCTTCATACGGACTGCTGGTTGAATTGTCGATGCAGAGATGATTCTTATCCAGGATATCCATGCCGGGAGAAGGTACGCCTGCAACTTGCACTTCATTCCAGGTCTGGCCTTTATTGTCGGACCAGGCGACAGATTGCCCGTAATCAACGTTAATCTTTCCGACATACTGTCTGCCGTTAAGGCCTATCACAACAGCAGGATCGCCCGAATTGTAATCGCCTGCATTCTGAATACTTCCTCCCCAGGAAGCTCCGCCGTCGTCAGAAAAAAGATGATCCGCGCCGAAAAGCTGGCCAACGATCAGGCCATTCCACGTGGTAGAATTGTTGGAATTGAAAATTTCATCGTCATTCGCCGGGTTCAGGAAAACCGAATTCTCGCTTTGTGTGGTATTTACCTCACCCGAGGTGGGAATGTCGGGTGAATTTTGCCTCCTTATCTCATCACCTTCCACAATACTGGAGGTATAATGTGCTTCCGGGATCCTGGTATACGGGTCAGGAAGAACATAGCCTTTTCTTACCATTTCCTTCCAATAGCCCATGTTATCGACCCGGGGATTGACTTTCCCCTTCCCTTCGCGGGTAATCCTTGTCTGTGCCGGGTTCTGCGCATCCGCAGGATAATAAAACAGGATGGAAACGAAAAAAGTGATGAATAGGTAAAGTGGCTTCATGATGAGGTATTTGAATCACAAAGATAAGAGATAAAAAAAAGACCGCCCTGAAAATCAGGACGGTCTTTCTGAATAATAACATTTGAAAGCTATTTCTTGACAACCAGCTTCTTTGTGATGGTTCCCGAGGTAGTTTCCACTTTTACATAATAAACGCCCTGGGCAATGGTGGTCAGATCAATCACTTTGGATAAGGTTCCGTTTACCTGAATTCCTTTTTCAGTATAAATGGCATCACCCATGGTATTCATGATCTTAACATCAACCGGTGCATTGATACCGATGATCTGCAGGGTGGTTTGTGCCTTGGCGGGATTGGGGAAAAGCTCTATTCCAAAAGCTCTGTTCTCGTCAACGCCAACAGAATTTTTAAGAACTACTTCTTTAATTTCCGAGGTCATACCCGCGCCGCAGTCGTCCATTCCTTTTACAGAGATACTGGCTAGTGTTCCATGATAGGTGC
The DNA here is from genome assembly GCA_050259355.1 of Syntrophothermus sp. Lineage (GTDB taxonomy): Bacteria > Bacteroidota > Bacteroidia > Bacteroidales > FEN-979 > FEN-979. The sequence continues at coordinate 1,561 of JBLNAN010000361.1, forward strand.
TGTTCCAGGTAACGGTTCCGGTCGTACCTGTTCCGGCTATCGTACCGGCTTCAGCAGGAGTTATTGACCATGCATAGGAAGTAACATTGGCAACACCAGCAGTGGTGAAATCAGTTGTAGCTACCAGGTGAACATCAACCGTGTCTGATCCGGCAGGTTTTGCAGGAGCTGCAGCCAGCGCTTTTATGTTTACAGGAAGTTCAGCTGAATAAACGCCATTGTCGCAACTGTTGATTCCGCGAACCTTAACGGTAGCGGCACCGGTATAGGTACCGGAAACAGTAAGTTCTGAGGTGGTGGTTCCGCCAACAAAAGTACCTGCCTCGGCCGGGGTGATCACCCATTCGTAGGAGGTGGCATAGGTTGCACCGGCAGTGGTGTAGGTTGATACGGCATTCGGACAAAGTTCGGCCAGGCCTTCCGGTGTAGCAGCCATTTCAGGGCTTGTAAGAACCACGACATCCTGAATTATTTCATTGGAACAACCGCTGTTGGCTGCAACCAGGGTGACGCTGTAAGTGCCGGCCGCGGGATATTGGTGGGTCGGGTTCTGCATGGTGGAATTGTTGTTAACCCCGGAAGCGGGATCACCAAAATTCCAGTTCCATACCAGCGCGCTGCCGTTTCCGTTGCTCTGGTCGGTGAAGGTGGTGGGATTGCCAACACAAACTTCATCAGCTACGAATGCTGCAACAGGAGCTTCATAAACATGGATAAAGGCACTCTTTACCAGTGTATCAGCGCTACCTGTTTTGGAAACAACCAGGGTAACGTTATAGTCGCCACTGGCGGCGTAGTTGATACCAGTCGGGTTTTGAACCGTGGAGGTAGCAGGAGTTCCGCCTTCGAAAGTCCAGTTCCAGGAGGTTGCACCACCGGTGGTTTCATCTGTGAAATCTACAGTAGCGCCCGGGCACATGTTGGTATTACTTGCAGAGAACTGTGCTGAAAGAGTGCCAAGGGTTACAGGAACAAGGGTTGAGTACCGGAAGAAATTCTGTTTGGTAACGGTTACCCTAACCATTGAACCGGCTGTTTGCGGCGGAATGGTAATGACAACAGGGGTAGAACCTGCACCAATACCTGTTCCGATGATCTGATTATCAACCGTCAGCGCGATATCAGCATCCAGGTTGGCGGTTACAGAATAAGTTGTTTCTCCCTGGATAATTTCCGGAGCATGTACAACGGTCAGCGGCTGGGGCTGCTCGGTGAACAGGCGGAGGAAGGTATCACCATGCATATGGAAGAGGTAGTATGTGATCCTCTTGTCGCCGGTGTTGTAAGGCCAGCTTGACTGCTGCAGGAAATATTTTCCGGCTACCATTCCGAAGGCAGGGCATGCTCCGCGTGATTCGGGTGTTGTGCCGTAACCGGGCATGAAATCGGGGAACATGTTGTCGTACATACCCCACACGAAAGTATCGTTAACAAAAGAGTAGGAAACTTCAGAAGGACAAACAAGACCCAGTGCACCGGCATTAGCGCCATTCTTGGTATGACGGATGAAACGCTCACCAAAACATTCGCTGCCCCAGTTGTATTTTCCGGTAAGGCAGTTGATCGACATAACAAAGGAAATCTTCTTTCCGGTATTCTGTAACTGGTCGATGTTGCTGTTATGATAGGAAGGTTCGCCCCAGCCTGTTTCTTCGCCATGGTCCCTGTGCTGAAGCAGGAATGCGCCGTCATTAAGGGCTGCATTGACCTGGGCTGCACTTCCACCGGCCCAGCAGCAGGGCATCTGGTTGGGTGACTGCGGGATGTAGTTCAAACCAGAGGGTCCGAAATAACTGACTACCGTGTTGGTGTTCGTGGCACTTGACCAGATGGTTCCGGGAGTTCCCTGATAAACCTCATTAATACGAACCGGATGTTTTCCCTTGGTCCTGAAATAACCACCTACAACTTCTGAACAAAGCTGGAACCAGCGTTCAGTCTGCCAGCCACGCGCGGTGATCGGGTGCTGATAATAGGAAGTGTCGACCATCGGGTCCCGCTCGTAATTGAGAAACTTCGAGCAGATGATGTTGAGTTGGGTACTGTTGTTGGCAACGATACGTCCAAAAACGATTTCTGCCATGTCATCATTGTCAACATCACCCAGTTTATGATCTGAAGGGAAAGTCTCTCCCGAAATGGTCATCATCGGGCTGGTGAGGTTCTTCGTGGGATCGGTGCCAAAGTCACCAAGCATCATAACCGCAACCGGCTTGATCGTCCAGGTGTTATAGGCATTGTCAATCCAGGATTCGATGGCTGATGCAGTATTACCGCCAATTTCATCGATTCTGTAAACTTTTGAAAGGATACCCTGCTGGTTGCGGAAATTTGCAATACTGTCGGCCCATGCAAGAAAATCGGGACCGGTCGGGGTGATGATAACATATTCGGCTTCGTCTGCCCTGCTCTTCTTGTTGTAGGCCTGAAGACGTTTGTTATAATCAATTTCCGGAAGCTCCGCGTTGTTCATGATTGCATCTTTCAGGATGGGATCAAACCAGCGGCTGCGGTATGCATCATCACCAAAATGACCATTACCGCCGTTGAAAGTAACATTAACCTTCAGATCATGATAAACGATGAGGTCTTTGGTAACGGGATTGTACTGAAACGGGGTGACTCCAAGCATAACCACGTCGACACCCCTGATTTTCTGAACCTGTGAAAGCTTTACAGGCTGGGCAGGGTAGAAGGCATTGGTAGAGTAAGCCAACTGATTTTTAACATAAGCCATTGGGCGGTCATCGTTCTCTGCCGGAAGTTTCGGTGCAGGAACCAGATCCACGTTATGAATAATTTCCGTACGCTGGGATACCACGTTCAAAACGGGTGTTGCACCCTGCGGAATGGCAATGTATCTTCCTTCACCGGGAATGTTGGGCATTCCTTCATCATTGGGAAGGAAAGTTCCCGGAAGTGTAATTTCCTTGACAACCTGTCCATTAGCGTTGAAATTATCCAGCGAAAAAGAGGGTACGGAATAAACAACCTGTACGCCACCGGATTTTGAATCAACAAGATTGAAACCTTGTTTCCCCCAGGCATCGGGGTAGCTGTAATTCTGTGCATTGATACCCATTGCCAGGAGTATAAATGCAGACATTAAAAAGTAAATTTTTCTCATGATTATTATTAATTTATTGATATAATTGTTCCCCACCGGGAGCTAATTCAATAATACAAAATTTTATCTGAACAAACAATATATTCTGCACGATGCCTTTGCAGCAACCATTTCTCCTCAAAAAATCAAATAATAATCCACACAATGGAGATTAAGTCCCCGTGATAAAAAACAAGGTCTTCAAAAATATGAAAAAAAATTGATTATATCCAAATATTGGATCAATCGATAACCAGTATTTTTTTCACGGTTTCAGATTCATTTGCCCTGATCTTGCAGAAATAGATGCCTGCCGCCAGCGATTTCAGATTCAGCTGAAGTTCATGTCTTCCGCTTGTCTGTTCACCTTCCGCTATCATCTGAAGACTTTTACCCAGCTCATCCACGATGGTTATGGTCACGTGAGCAGGTTGTTCGAGGGAAAATTGTAAAGTGGCAATATCTTTCGCGGGAACAGGGAAAACAGACATGGAAACCTTGTTCTGCATTCCGGCAATACCTGTACCCGTGGGCTCATCTGTCCAGATTTTCAGAGAAGGATCACCCAGCGCGTTACAGTCATAAATACACCAGCGCTGTGCTCCCGGTTCAAATTCACCCGGAAGCGCTATATAGGGTGCAGTTCTGATTTTGGAGATCATGTGCGCGGTTGCCAGGTGAC
>JBLNAN010000362.1:0-3701 GCA_050259355.1 Syntrophothermus sp.
GGCCCGGAAATTCAGCGAGCGTTTGTCATTGCAGGTGATGCCCACCATGGTTCATTATAACCTTGTACCCACGCCGGATGATAAAAACACAGTCTTGTCGCTGGGTGGGGGCGGACGGTTCAAGATCAGTCAGCGGGTGTCCGTCAACGCGGAGTATTACTACCTTTTACCCGGTCAGATCAGCTCGACCTCTGCCTATAGTTCCTTCTCCACCGGAGTGGATATAGAAACCGGCGGTCATGTTTTCCAGATCTTCCTGACCAATTCGCAGGGCGAACATATGGAGAGCATTATCACCAAAACAACCGGTAGCTGGTTCAACGGGAACATTTATCTCGGGTTCAATATTTCGAGGGTATTTACGATACATTAAGGTATCCCACCTCAACCACGCCTTTACGAGTTCACGAGTTCACGTGTTCACGAGTTTACGCATTCACGAGTTTACGTGTTCACGAGTTCACGAGTTTACGAGTTTACGATTATCTTTGTAATATGAAAAAAGTATTGGTACTCATCCTCTTAACCTCTTGTATGGCATCGAATAAATCAAATCTGAAACCCGTGGACTCTGTGGATCTGACGCGCTATACCGGCACCTGGTATGAGATCCTGCGGCTGCCCAACCGGTTTGAAAAAGGACTTACATGCATCACCGCCACCTACACCCTGCGTGAAGATGGCAAAATTGACGTTCTGAACAAGGGTCACGTGATTGGCAAACACGGGAATATTGATCAGGCGCACGGTAAAGCCTGGATGCCCGATCCAAAAATCACATCCAAACTGAAAGTAAGCTTTTTCTGGCCTTTCAGCGGGAATTACTGGATCTTGTATATCGATAACGACTACAAATACGTTCTGGTCGGGGAACCAAAGCTGAAATATCTATGGATACTCAGCCGGACGCCTCAACTGGACGAGGCCATCGTGCAGGACCTGCTCGCCCGTGCACAGCAGATGGGTTACAAGACCGACGGGATCATCCGGCCGGACCAGAATTGTGAATGACAAAATAACCTGCCTTGAAAAAGATCTATCATCTTGATCTCGTTGACGGAAATATTCCCGTTCCGTTCCTGATCACCCGTTTTGAAGATTATCCGGGTGAATACGGCGGAATTCACGAGGATCCTCACCGGCATAATTATTATTCTATCATCTGGTCATTCAGCGCGACAGGAAAACACATCATTGATTTCATCAGCTATACCATTGTTCCGGGGGACCTGTTTTTCGTGAACCCCCGGCAGGTCCACCAGGTGATCACCGATCCGGAACCCACCGGGATGATCATACTTTTTACTCCCGAATTTTTACAGCAGAACAGCATACGGGAGAATTTTATCAGCGGGCTCAGGTTATTTGCCGATCGTCATGAATCTCCGCCGCTGAAGGTAAGTGATCAGATGGACCGTAACCTGAAATATTTTTCGGATGAAATGCTCCGGGCTTACCGCTCCGATGACGAGATGAAATACGAGCGGATCGGGGCCTACCTCAAACTCTTCCTGATTGAATGCAATGCAAGCTGCACCCTTCCTTTGGAAACCAATACACAGCGGCTGGAGGTAGGAAGGTCGATTGTTCAGCGGTTCAAGGACCTGGTGGAAAAACATTATCACGAATGGCACCAGGTAAAAGAATATGCTGCCGAACTAAATGTAACGCCCGGATATCTGAACGAGGTGCTGACCGCTTCCATCCATTGTTCTGCCAAAGATTACATCAGTGACCGCCTTATCCTGGAAGCGAAGAGAATCGTTCTTTTTACCGGAAATTCAGGGAAAGAGATCGGCTACAGCCTTGGCTTTGAAGACCCTGCCCATTTCAGCAAATTCTTTAAAAGCAGCACCGGGCTGACACTCCAGGAATTCAGGGCCACGATTCCTGCCTGATCCTTCATTTTTACCATACCATCCCTGATTTGTCCATTTTCCAACCGTGGCACATGGTCTACTTTTGTATCATTAATCTTTAACAAAAAATTGAAATGGAAAATAAAGCAATGGTACAGGAAGCCGAACAATCAGCTTCCGGAAATAATAAAGAACAACTTTGGGTAATCGATCCTGCACATACAGAAGTTTTGTTTCGTGTCAAACACATGGTGATCACCACTTTGGGCGGAAAATTTGACAAGTTCGAGGGAAAAATTTATTCTTCATCCGGTGATTTCAGCAACTCAAGAGCAGAATTTACTGCCGACATCAACAGCATCAACACGGGCAATACCGACCGCGACAATCATCTAAAATCACCTGATTTTTTTGATGCAGCCAATCATCCCAAACTGACATTTAAAAGTACTTCATGGGAAAAGGTGGGTGATGATGAATTTAAAATGCAGGGAGATTTAACCATCCGCGGTACCACAAAAAAAATCGATTTGAAAGTGGAATTCACCGGAATTATTGAGGATGCTTACGGGAATACGAGAGCCGGGTTCGAACTCAGCGGCAAGATCAGCAGGAAAGAGTACGGACTGCTGTGGAACATGGTAACCGAAGCCGGTGGTGTAGTGGTGGCTGATGAGATAAAAATGCAGGTAAACGCGGAAGTAATCAGACAGTAATTATGGAAACAAAGATCATGGAAAAGGTGTTGCACAAGGCAAATAGCAGAGGACATGCCGATTACGGGTGGCTGAAGACCAGCTATACCTTCAGTTTCGCGAACTATTACGATCCTGCACGGGTTCATTTCGGAAAGCTGCGGGTACTGAATGACGATTATGTTGCAGGCGGACAGGGATTTGACATGCATCCGCACGACAACATGGAGATTGTTACAATCATTCTGGAAGGCGTGTTGCAACACAAGGACAGCATGGGGAATACCTTCAATATCCGGAAGAATGATGTACAGATGATGTCTGCAGGAACGGGAATTTTTCATTCGGAGATCAATCCTGATCCGGAGAATGCGGTCATGCTCCTGCAGATCTGGGTTTATCCCGAGAAGAAGAACATCACGCCCCGATATGATCAGAAGACGTATGATCCGGCTGACCGGGTAAACAAATGGCAGCGGGTGGTTTCGCCAGATGAGCCGGAAGCTGTTTCGCTGAATCAGCAGGCCTGGTTTTCTTTGGCCCGGCTGGAAAAAGGGAAGGCACTTGATTATACCATTCACCGGGAAGAGAGCTGCTTGTATGTTTTCATAATCGAAGGCTCGGTGGAAGTGGCCGATACAATTCTGGAACGCCGCGACGGGCTGGGTATCAGCGGGTTGTCTGACTTTCATTTTTCGGCAAAAGAAGATGCCGAGATTCTGGTGATGGAGATCCCGAGGTGATTCACGATTTATGATTTATGATTTATGATTCAGATTTCTGATTCTTGATTCAGATTTCTGATTTATCGTCTATCCTACCTTTTTTACCACTGAGGCGGCGAGGTCGCTGAGAAGCAAACTCCGCGTTCTCCGCGACTTCGCGGTAAAAAAATACCCCGCGAAAACTATTTTTTGAGTGCTGAGAGTTTGTTTCTCCGCACACGGGTCAATCTTCTTCGCATGAGGGTCAATGTTCTCCGCACGAGGGTCAATGTTCTTCGCACAGGGGGCAATGTTCTTCGCACTGGGGTCAATGTTCTCCGCACAGGGGTCAATGTTCTCCGCACGGGGTGCAATGTTCTCCGCACGGGGTGCAATGTTCTTCGCACGGGATGCAATGTTCTCCGCACGGGGTGCAATGTTCT
>JBLNAN010000363.1:0-3094 GCA_050259355.1 Syntrophothermus sp.
GGACAAACATCAGGGTCAGGGGCTATGAACTTGACTCGTATGGTCATGTTAACAACGCGGTTTATCTTCAGTATCTTGAGCAGGGTCGCTGGGAATTTATGAAGGATCAGGGCCTGCTGGAGCAGATCAATCTTGATGAACTGCTTCTCGTGATTATCGAAACCAATATCAAATACATCAGGGAAGCCAGATTATTTGATGATCTTTTCGTGGAAACCGGCTGTGATCTGCATCCACCCTTTCTTATTTTTCATCAGAGGATCGTGCACGAGAAATCCGGGTTACCGGTATCAAGAGCCAAAATAAAGGCATTGTTTCTGGACAAGGCAAGAAATCCGCTGGATATACCTGCATTTGTAACTGCCAAATTAAAAAAGGAGAATGGTTAGTCAGGAAAACGTCTTGTTTGAGGTGCGCGGTCAAACCGGAATCGTCCGGCTGAACAATCCGCCCCAGAATTCCCTTGCCAAACCGGAATTTGTGCCATTGAACCATTTGCAGAACTGGATCTATTACAGCCATCTCAAAGGATTACTGATCACCGGCGCTGGCCGTCATTTCTCCTCAGGAGCTGAAATCGACGGAATTTTTTCTGAAGGATTTCAGGAACATGCAGAACAGGAGATGCAAAAGGGCAAAGAGCTTCTTGCATTCATTTCTTTACTTGAGATACCGGTTTTTTGTGCAGTAAAAGGAGTATGTTTCGGCGGAGGGCTGGAAATTGCGCTGGCCTGTCATTACCGTGTCGCGGATCCACGTGCTCTTTTTGCCTTTCCTGAAGTCAATCATGGATTAATGCCCGGACTGGGCGGAACGCAGCTTGTATCTGAAACGATGTCGGCCATGGATGCACTGAAGATGCTTTTAGGCGGGGACATGGTGAATGCGGAGGAAGCGCTGAAGATGAAACTGATTGACGGATTGGCGGAAGATCCTGAAAATTTCAGTGTACAACTGTTGAAGAAAATGACCGAAGACCGTCCCCTAAAAGTCATTAACTCCATCATGAAAGCCATTCACAACACCACACGGCTATCCAGGGAGCAAGCCCTGAAAGAAGAAACCAGGATGTTTTGTGAACTGGCCAGGCAAGAAGGATTACGAAGGAGATCGTCGGAATGAACCCTGCCACCACATACCATACACTCCGGTTTGAGATGAAAGGCAATACGGGTTTACTACTGCTGAACCAGCCGCCATCCAACAAAATGAATATTGATTTCTTTGTGGAACTGGATCAACTGATATCAGAACTGAAGAAGGCCGATTCTCTGAAGGCGCTGGTGATCAGTGGAACGGGCAGGCACTTCTCTTCCGGAGCTTCACCGGATGAACTTATTGAAAAACTTGCCAATGGCGAATCGCAGGATATTGCCTTTTTTGAAAGGAACAGCAGGGCTTTTGACTTCTTCTCCTCTGCTCCGTTCCCGGTAATCTCCGCCATCCGCGGCGTTTGTATCGGGTCGGCTATGGAAATGACTTTGTTCTCCCATTTTCGTTTCAGCAGTGATGAAGCCGTTTTCGGACTTCCCGAAAGTGGTTTCGGCCTCATGCCCGGGATTGGCGGCATAAGTCACCTGGCGGCACTGACCGGCAAGGCCCGAACCCTGGAGCTCGTTCTGAGGGGAAACATGTTCCCTGCCCAGAAAGCACTGGAATACGGGATTATCGATAAAATCATTCCCAGAAAAGAATTATTGGATTACGCGTTTACTTTTGCAGAAAAAATAGCAGGAAATTACCAGAAGGCTAAAAAATCAATTTACTTAACAAGAGCCGATGAAAACTGACCGGGAAGAAATATTCGTGAAGATTGCCGGAAGCGGTTCTTTTCTGCCGGGAGAGCCTGTCCCGCCGGAACAACTCGAACGCTACCTGGGTGAGCTGAAGGATGCTCCCTCAAAAGTACAGCACTGGCTCCGTCGGATCAAACCGCTGATGCGGGAGATGCTGGAGATAGATTTTTATCATTTTGCCATTGATCCGCAAACCAGGCTATTCACGGAAGACAATGTCACCATGTCGGAAAAAGCAGCCCGTGCAGCAATTTCCGACGCCGGCATAACCCCAGAAGAAGTTGAACTTATCGTTTACGGAAGTGCCCACCAGGACCAGATGCCCACGGCCTCGGTCAGGATCCAGGAACGCCTTGGCATTGAGAGATGTGCCGAGTTGTCCATCCATGCAAATTGCACATCGGCTTACAAGGCATTGCTTCTTGGTTACGACATGATCCGCAACGGACGGTATAAAAATGCACTGGTGATCTCCTCAGGAATATCTTCCTCTGAACTGATTGCAGAATATTATAACCAGCAACTGTTAACGAAAGAAGAAGTTTTTCTTCGTTATTTCCTCAGCGATGGTGCCGCGGCACTGCTGTTACAGGCATCTCCGGAAAAAAAGAATGGTCTTTTTATTGAAAACGTCTACATGGAATCAGCCGGGGGGAAAAAACCTTCGGCCATGGGTAACAAACGACCAGCCTATTTCATGAATCCAAAGGAGGAATTCGAGAAAGGTTATCATCATCTTGCCCAGCTTTTCCAGGAAGAACTGAGATCTAATTTTCATGATGAAGATGGATCTGTTTTCCTGAAAGGATTGAAGCGGATGATCGAAAAGTATCCTTTTGACGTTAAGGATGTTTCATTTTTCCAGGTGAATTTCCCGTCAAAACACATCACCGAACTGGTAATGGATGAATGTTCCGAACTGGGAATCCAAAGGGAAACGCTGTATTCAAAAATGTCGACCATGGGATATATCGGCCCCCCGATGGCACTTCTTTGTCTGGACCGTATCAGAAAAGAGGAAAAACTGGCGACAGGTAAGTTGATTCTGAGTTTCGTGACAGAAGTAAGCAAGTTCATGCAGGCCGGCTATCTGATCAGACAAGCGTAATGGAAAGAGCACATACAAAATACAAGCTTTTACTGATCAGCCCGAAGCAACGGTTCATCAACTACCCGGCCCACTCGGAACTGGCAAAGATCTTCGGTAAGAAAAGACTGATGATTCCGCTCGCCCTCCCCACAGTAGCGGCTTTGACGCCTGACCATTACGAAATCAGGATCGCAGATGAGGAAATTGA
>JBLNAN010000364.1:0-7305 GCA_050259355.1 Syntrophothermus sp.
CCCTCCCCAGGGCTTTTTCAAACCGGCCCCTTCACAGATGCAATGGAGAGGCAAAGCCACAACCTATGTTTTTGTTTATCAAAACAATCTCGTATCCGGAAAACCAGGATCCGCCGTCAGGGATACTTTGCTGAAACTGGAAGAACTGAACAGCAAGCTTTCAGCAATCAGCGAGGAGCCGCTCAAGAGATTTCCTGCTATCACCTTCAAAGATGAAAACAGCTTCACGTTTTCAGCCAAAAACAAGTATTTTCTCTTTAGCTTTAACCCCCGGCTGGTTAAATATATCAACAGCATTCCCAATGCCGGTGTAAACGCTGATTTTGAACCTGAATCAGGAAGAATTGCCTACACCAGGGCCAATAACCTGTACGTGGCCCTTGACGGACGACAGGTTGCCGTCACCAGCGAACAGAACCCCGATATCGTCTATGGTTCAGAGAAAGTTCACCGCAATGAATTTGGCATCACCAAGGGTACTTTCTGGTCGCCAGGTGGAAAATTGCTGGCGTTTTACCGGATGGATCAATCCATGGTGAAGGATTATCCCCTGGTGGATATCTCCACCCGCATCGCTACGCTGCAGAATACAAAATATCCCATGGCGGGAATGGCCAGCCACCAGGTTACCGTCGGAATATACAACGCCAGTACCGGAAATACCCTCTATCTCAAAACGGGCGGTGATCCGGAACATTACCTTACCAATATCACCTGGAGTTCGGATGGGAAAAGTATCTACATCGCCGAGCTGAATCGTGACCAGAATCACCTGGCGCTGAACAGGTACGATCCGGTTACCGGTAATTTCATAAAAACCCTCTTCGAGGAAAAATCTGACGCGTATGTTGAGCCCGTGGAAGGTCTTTTTTTCCTGAACAATGATCCCGCACAGTTTCTCTGGCTGAGCCGCCGTGACGGGTACAACCATATCTACCGGTATGATACCTCGGGAAAATTGCTCCGGCAACTGACGCGGGGCGAATGGGAAGTCGCTTCCCTGATTGGTCTGGATGCTAAAATGACCGAGGTATATTTTTCCGCTCATAAGGAAAATCCGCTGATGCGGCAGGTATACTCTGTAAACCTGAAGTCGGGAGTTATAAAACTGCTGACGCCGGTTCACGGTACCCACGACGCCTGGATTTCCGATGACGGCCGTTACCTTCTTGACCGCTATTCCAGTACGGATACCTACTCAAAGCTGATGTTGTATGATCAGAAAGGGAAAAAACCGGAAGAACTGTTTGATGTTCCCGATCCGCTGACAGAGTATGATCTGGGAAAAACCAGCATCTTCACCATCAAAAATGAAAACAACACCGATCTTTATTGCCGCCTGATACGCCCTGCGGGTTTTGACTCAACCAGAAAGTACCCGGTCGTGATCTATGTTTATGGCGGACCCCATTCGCAGATGATCGGCGATTCGTGGCTGGGCGGTGGTGGCCTGTTCCTGAATTTCCTGGCAAGCCAGGGATACCTCGTTTTCACGCTCGACAACCGCGGCACTTCCTACCGTGGTCTGGCTTTTGAACAAGCCATCTTCCGAAATCTCGGCACGGTTGAAGTCGCCGACCAGATGAAAGGAGTTGAATACCTCAAATCCCTTCCGTATGTGGATCCAGAAAGGATCGGTATCAATGGCTGGAGTTACGGGGGTTTTCTCACCATGTCGATGATGCTGAAAAACCCGGGCGTTTTTCGGGCTGCCGTTGCCGGTGGACCGGTCATTGACTGGAAATATTACGAGGTAATGTACGGCGAAAGATATATGGATACCCCTGAAGCCAATCCCCAGGGATATGAAAACGCTTCTCTCTTGAATTATGCCAAAGATCTCCGTGGAAAACTGCTGATCATACAGGGATACCAGGATGAGACCGTTGTTCCGCAGAATTGTCTGTCCTTCCTGAAAAAGTGCGTGGACGAGAACAAGCAGCTTGATTTTTTTGTTTATCCCGGCCACGAGCACAACGTGCGTGGAAAAGACAGAATTCACCTGAATCAGAAGATCCTTGATTATTTTAATGATTTCCTGAAATAAGAGGATCTTTCATTTTTCACTCTCACTTTTCATTTTTCATTCTCATTTTTCATACTTCATTCTTCATTTTTCATTTTTTACCGGGGATTTTCCCCCGTTCACAGATTAAGCTTTTACCTGGCAGGCCTGATGGTATACCTTTGTTTCATCATTTCGCAACAAAAGCGAATAACAAAAACGAAGGTTGTAACATTTTTATAGTACCAACGTCTATTACCAAACAAGAATAAGAAAAGCAATTAAAACTCGATAAAATGAAAACCAAAACATATATAGCACTGATCGTTCTCCTGGCTCTGTCTTTTAATCTCAGCGCAGTTGAGGCTTATACCGTAAAGGGTGTCGACGTTCCTCCTTCAGGAATTAATATTATGGCGCCCGTAACTCCCAATGAAGCCACTTTTGAAGAAGATTTCATGATCTCTCTTCCACTGAATCTGGCTCCTGTTACTCCTGACTTTGCAGATTTCAATGAGGCTCTGCCCGATCCTGCTGCAAACGAATTACTCAATGCAAGTCCTGTTGTTCCGGAAGAAGCCACTTTTGATGAAGAAGTTACTCCCGATGGATATTCAACAGAGTATCTGAATTCATTAAAACCATCAGTACCTTCGCAAGCCGATTTCGAAGATCTGAATTAAGACATACCCGAAACGTGGAGAAACGGGCAACTCTTCACAAGCAGGGAGAAAAACCTGGCAGCAATGTCAGGTTTTTTTATTTAAAATAATTTTGTAATTTTGCCGCCCCATGATAAATGGGAATCGGGATGTAGCGCAGTTGGCTAGCGCACCACGTTCGGGACGTGGGGGTCGGAAGTTCGAGTCTTCTCATCCCGACAAATTTGCGGTAGGGGCGAATCGTGATTCGCCCCTACCGCAAATTTGCCACTTTAGCTCAGTTGGTAGAGCAGCTGATTCGTAATTAGCAGGTCGGGGGTTCAAGTCCCCTGAGTGGCTCAGGGTTCAGATGTGAAATGCGGAATGCAGGATGCGTACGGATATTACCACGAGATAGAGGTAAAAATTCAGCATCAGCAAACGCTGCCACAGGCCAAGGTAATCAGTGGAAAGAGTGTTACCGGGGAAAATATAGCGCATCTGGAACAGGAAAAAAAGAAGAATTCCCGTCACAAAAATCATTATTGAAAAGATTTTCAGTCCTTTTGTTTTCAGCACTTTTATCATGGTCAGCGGCAACAGGATGGACGAAATAAGCCCCGCTCCGCTGATGATATTGTGCATTGTTGCTTCAAAAGTTGAATAATCTCCGGCATGCTCAGACCGGAATAATCCTGAAGCCACCCCTTCTCCAAAACCATAAATGATCAGCATAACTGCCGGTAAGACCGACAGATACCAGGGTTTTTCCAGCGACAGAAAAGGCATGATCAGCAATCCGCCGCTGATCATGAAAAGCACGCCGAGCAGGATCCACCAGGCAGAAGCAATACCGGCCACGGGACTTGCCGAGGATCCCAGCATACTGACCGGGGTGGTAATCTGAATGTACCCGGGATAAAAAGGAGCAAGCGCAAAAGTCATCAGGATATCTGCGAGACTGGCAAATAAAATGATTACCGAAGCTGCTATCTTCATTCTCAAATGAGTATTCATGCTTTTATCACCTTTGCCAGTACAGAAGGTATCTGCAGAAGATCATATTCATTGGAATACACCAGGTATCTGTTTTCCCATTCGGGAAAAAATTTTTCCCTGAAATAACGCATTCTTTTATAATGTGAGAAAGGACGAAGTTTCTCGTAGGCAAATTTCAGAGATCTCTCACCTACTGTCGACGGGGTCTTTATTCCGCTCAGCGGCACAAACCCGATGTCGGCCCGTTTCAGATTCTGTGATCTGAGATGTTTGAACAACTCGATCAGCAGGAATTCAAGTACCCCGTGAGGCGCTTCTTTTGTTTTGCGGATAAGGTCGTACGTACCTTCGCCGGGAGCAAAATCAGGAATAATATTGAGAAAGGCAATCACCAGCTCCTCCGCATTCTCAACCGTAATAACTGTTTGCTGCTTGATCTCTTCCCAGATAAAAATTCCCTGTGAGAAGACAAGTTCAGTGCGCCGGGTGGTTTTCAGCCAATCCCCGGAAACGGCCTGTAGCTTTTGCAGGAGACCATCTTTTAATGGCGGTAAATGAACCGTGGCCTTGTATCCCCGGTCGGTGAGTTTATTCATTGCATTCCGCAAGGATTTGTACTTTCCCCCTTCCAGTTTAAAATTTTCAAGATCGACATAGGCCTGCTGCCCCATAAAAAGCTGCCTTTTCCGCAGAGAAGAATAGCATGGCAGATCCGTTTCCGGAACACGATAGAAAATGCTCTTCAATCCCTGTTCATAGCAGTACTGGTCAAAAAGGCTGACCGACTTCTTCTTCATCTCAGGATCCGGGGCAACCGGACCCTCCAGAACAACTGCATAGTTCCCCGCAACTTTATAAGAAATGAAGGTATCTGCTCCATCAGGAAAAAAAATCATCTTATCAAAATAGGTCTTGAAATAATCCATCCCGGAATTCCCAAACTTCGTGATCATTTTCCGGGCTTTCTCAAGATCTCCGGGAGCCGTCTCTTCCCTGAAGGAATAATATCGTATGATCGTAAAGAAGAGAAATGAAAGTGATAATATTCCGCTTAGATTGATAGAAATCAGGAAATCCCTGGCGAATCTGCTGTCGGGGACAAGATCGGGGCTGTTCAGCAAAAAAAAGTTTTTCAGCGTTGCCATTATGCTCTGTGAAAGACTGAAATCAATGTTGAAATGCTTTTTATCGAGAAAATAAAAGCCGATGGTGCCATAAATCAGAACCGCCACGATGCTGAGTACGCCGGTCCATATTCCTGTTACATGTAACCGGGGATTTCCGCGGATGACATATTGTTTGCGGGAAATAATCAGCATGAGGATAACAATTAATGCCACGGTTGCTTCTTCGTAATCGATGGCCTTGGTAAGATGCCCGATACAGGAAACGATGCTCAGGATAAGACCGATCCACCAAGCATTGCGCAACCCTTTGAACATAAAAACGGCCGTAAGCAACAGAAATGCTCCCGAAATCAGTACAAGGTAGTTGGAAGCGGAGATGGCGCTAAGCGGAATAAAATCTCTTAAAAGATGCATCCGGTGCGCGATAGCCGGTGTGATGGAAGAAATGATATTGATGATACCCAGTAAAAAGATCAGCAATGCCGGTACGATCCTCAGCAACAGCCTGTTGATCTTTACCAGGAAACTCAGGATTCCAGCCAGAAGAGGCAGCCAGAATTCGAAAAACCGGTAGGTGAAGGTGATGGCTACCGATCCGCTTTCGGGATAACCCAGTCTGATCAAAATGAAAGCCATGGATACTTCCACGGCACCCAGTCCCCTCATGAATGGAGAAACAAACAAGGTAAGAACAGATATCAGGTAGCCGATCATGGCAAAGGTGATGGAAGGATGGATGTTCAGCGCCCGCATCGCAAGGTAAAGCTGAAGAATACAAATGGAATCTATCAGAAGAGAGATCGTGAAGGTGAGAAGCAGCCCGGACGGACTGACAGCATGTTCCCGCAGATCCTGGATGAGGATGGCGACTTTTGGGATGAACTTTTCAAGGTAGCGATAAATGATCCCTTTCCGCATCACTGACCGGAAGCAAAAAAAGACGGCAGGGAGAAACAAAAGCAGGATGATCATGGAGATCAGTTCGGGCTTTCCGGTAAGTCCCCTGGAAACCGCGTAGATAAAAATGGGTACTGAAATTACGCCCACGGTGGCGATTCCAATAAAGACGTAGATGGAGGAGGCAAGATATATCCTGGTTTTGGATATCTCACCACTTTCGACTGTTCCTGAGAAAAAAGCCATGGAAGTAACACCCCCGGCGGGTATAAACACGCTGATGAAGTTCCTTTTCAGAAATAACAGAACCGAGGAAAGCAGCTGAACCTTGCTGCCAACCGAGGCAAAAGCCATCTTGTACATCATTCCCTGTGCAAGGATGTACAGAACAACGGTACCTATGCCCAGGGAGATAAACCGCCAGTCGGCTGCCCCGGTGATCTCACGGATCTCTCTGATCTCGTGCTGCTCATGTTTAAAGAACCAGGCTCCCAGACCGATGAACACGATGGTTAAAAAAAACCGGGCTATCAGCCTGCTGTTTTCCATGAAAGGACGGGTAAGCTTTGGAATAAAACTGAAATTCCCCACACGGAAGAGTTTATTTTCCATCAACGGGTTGTTTTAATCAAATTTAATAAAAAATATGGCTGAAATCTGAATTCAATACAATAGAATCAGAAGGCGCCTGGTGGGGAACCTTTCCCGGGTTAATAATTCAGCAATGTCTCGTAAGTAGAGCTAAGTAGTGCTTGGTGTAACTGTAATTATTTTTTAATAAATTTTGTGGTGAGGATATCGCTCCTGGTTTTCACCTTGACCAGGTAAATTCCCCGTGGGAGATCAGAAATGTTTACAGAAACTTTTCCGCCAACATCCTTTTTTTGCAGTACCACTGATCCGTGTGTATTGATGATCTGCAAATCAGAAAGTTGCTTTTCCCCGGTCAAGTCAATCACCATATGACTGGTAGCGGGATTCGGATATAGCTTTAAATCCTTTTTTTGATTTTTCAGATCATCCACGGCGTAAAACTGCTGGCCATTGGAAAGGTGGTTGCTCTCGAAGGCTTCTTTAATCTGATCAGCCATTTGTCGCAATTTCTCCACAGAGGCCGGGTTTGGATTCACATAATCCCTGGCCCACACGTAAGCAAAATCAATTTCCTGTACATCACCGGGATGAAAGGTAAAGGGTCCGTAAACGCCCACTCCCCTCCGGTCCCCGGGAGCATCCGATGAAGTTTCTTCAGTCCAGTTGTTGTATACCGGCGTACATTGTGTTCCCCAGTTGGTGCTGTCGGACATGCCCGGGTAAAAAAACCAGAAAGTTAAATCCGTCGGGGTACCGAGTATAAAACGAACTGAATCAGGTTTGCTCATTATTCTGTAATATTCCTCGGCATAGCGGGGATCCTGCATGTAGTAAGGAATACCAAGATTATTGGTGTATTTGAATCCTGTCATCCCCAGTCTTTCATTATCCACTATATCATCATCAAAATACCTCCCGTTGACGCTATAATCGCAAAGTTGATTACCGAGGCTGTCGTATCTTGGATTATCAATTCCATCTGCATCCATCAGCGGACCGGAAAGCATCAGCACACCCTGGGCAGGCGGATTGGCGCCATAGG
>JBLNAN010000365.1:0-2645 GCA_050259355.1 Syntrophothermus sp.
GGGATGCAAGTTCAGGTACTACTCCTCCGAAATTTCTGTGTACATCCTGGTTGGCCGTAACATTCGACAGGATTACGTCATTTGCGGTGACAGCAGCTGACGTATCATCGCAGGATGATTCTATGCCGAGAATAAATATCTTATCCAATCGTTGATCAATTAAGCAACAAAGATACCATAAAAAAAGCACTCAAAATAGCGGCCTACGCAGTTGCGGCGATCATCGGACTGATCCTTACCTTCTACCTGCTGCTTCGTCAGCCACAGGTTCAGACCCTGCTGGCCCGGATGGCATCGGATTACCTTTCGCGTGAACTTAAGACCGAGATCCGCATTGGCGGTCTGGATATTTCTTTAACCCGTGGTCTCCTGATCGAGCACCTGAGTCTGAAGGATCGCCAGCACCAGGAGATTGTCGCCGCGAAAAGGCTGGGCATTATTCCGGGCAGGTTCAGCTTCCGGCACAAGATCCTGAATATCCAGAAAGTAAGCCTGGAGCAAGGGGTCGTTCAACTTCTGACCCACAAGGGCGACAGTTCCTTGAGTTTTCAGTTTATCATCGATTATTTTGCATCAGGGAAAAAACAAGCGGTGGAAGACACCACCCCTTCAAAACCATGGAATCTTTCTGTTTCATCGGTTCAGCTAACGGATACCCGGTTCCATCTTAATGATGAGAATTCAGAGCCGGTCGCCGAGGGGATCGACTATGCCAATCTGGATATAAATCACATCAATCTGCGTCTTACTGATTTTAAGCCGGATGGAGATACACTTGCTGCCAGGATCCGGTCACTATCGGCAGAAGAGCGCTCGGGACTGGCAGTAAGGGCCATGAGTGGCGAATTCAGGGTTAGCTCCCGGTTCCTGAAAGCGAAAAATCTGAAAATCAAAACCGATCAGTCGGATCTTGATCTGAACATGGAATTCCACTATGATACCTGGGAAGCCTATAACGATTTTCTGAACAAAGTAAATATAAAGGCCGAGATTTTGCCTTCTTCTCTTGACATGGAAGAGATTGGCAATTTCGCCCCGGAATTATTTTCCATGAAAGATCATTTTACAATTGCCGGAACGGTAAAAGGTACTGTTTCCAATTTCAAGGCAAAGGAATTAAGGATCGCTTTTGGAACAGTCACCCGGTTTTATGGTAACATTTCTGCCATGGGGCTTCCCAACGTTGAGGAAACTTTCGTGGATCTGAATATCAAATCATTTTCAACCAATGAAGAGGATGTTCAGAGTTTTAAACTTCCGGCGAATGCAGGATCTATCGAGCTTCCGGAAGTTTTGCGAAACACCGGCAACATCACCCTGAAAGGGATGTTTACCGGCTTTTACAATGATTTTGTGGCAAACGCCCGGCTGAACACCGGAATCGGTTCACTGGTAACCGACCTTACGCTTCGTACACACAAAGGTGGTAAAAAAATCACGTACATCGGTCAGGCCAACGCCCAGCATATCAATCTGGGAAAACTTCTGAAATCAGAAGAACTGGGTTTTGTGACATGCCGGGGGGATATCAATGGAACAGGTTTGGATATCAACACGGTCGACCTGAAAGCCAATTTAATGATCGATTCTCTGGCTTTCCATAATTATGTTTATAAAAACATTGATGTCAAAGGATTTTTAACGGATAAAAGATTCAATGGCTCCCTGCTGATTAATGATCCCAACCTGCAACTGGGTTTTAACGGTCTGATGGATTTTCATGACAGCATCCCCGTATTCGATTTTACATCAAAGATAAGCCATGCCCAGCTTTTTACGCTTAACCTTTTCAAGCGTGATTCGCTGATGGATCTCAGGACTTCCATTCAGGTGAATCTCAAGGGTAACAATTTTGATAATATGCGGGGAATCCTCCGGATCGACAGTACCTGGTATGAGGAAGGCAATCAGATGATTCCCCTGCAGAGGCTTTCTTTGCTTACCTCACAGGATAAGGATGGACAAAAGTCTTATCATCTTGTTTCCGATTTTGTCGACGCGGATATAAGTGGAAATTTCTCCTTCAGCCAGATCATTCCCTCGCTGGATAATTTTATCAAGAGCTATCTGGAAAGCTTTTCAATGAACAAGGTGAACACGGTACCTTTGAACGTTTCCCGCGACCAGCAGCTGAATTTCCAGATCAGGATAAAAAATGCCACGCCGGTTACAAGGGTTTTTGTTCCTTTCCTTGAAGTCGCTCCCAATACATTGCTTGACGGCATTTATGATGAGCAGAAGCAGGTGATAGAGATAAATGGCAATTCAGATTATGTTGAGTTGTATGGCATGAATATGCGGGATTGGTTTCTGAAAGCTACCACGTATCGCGACAACCTGAATGTGTTTACCGGGTGCCGTCAGTTCGAGATGAAGAAAAATAATGAAGCCGATACACTGACCATCCTGCTCGATTCGCTGAACCTCATGGCAGGGATAAGGGCCGACAGCATCCGGTACAACCTGGCCTGGAGAAGTTCAGACAGTCTCAGCAGAATTGGTGGTTTTGCCAGTTTCAGCAACACTCCCAATATTGAACTTAAACTGACCGATTTTAATGTTTTGGTGGATAAACGATACTGGAACATTTCTCAGGGTAATTTCCTGGTGATCGATACCAATGCAATCGTTTTTCACGATATTTC
>JBLNAN010000366.1:0-4070 GCA_050259355.1 Syntrophothermus sp.
CGGTTTTCGTATCAATGCCGATGCTTTCGAGCTGGTTTCGGAATATCTGCCCCTAAGGATCATCCGCAAACATCATCATTCGGTTTTACAGATGGAAGCTCTTTTTTATGGGCTTGCCGGAATGATCACGGGAGATGAAGATTATCCACGTGCACTGGCAGGAGAATTTAATCATCTTGCTCAGAAATATCATCTTGACCCCTTACAGCCGGGATTGATAAAATTCCTCAGACTCCGGCCTTCAAACTTTCCAACCATCCGGCTTTCCCAGCTTTGCCATCTTTTGCATAAACAGGCAGACCTTTTTTCATTGATCCTGGAAGCTGAACAGCCAGCCGATCTGTATACGGTATTTAATGTTCAAACCTCGGAATATTGGGAAACGCATTTCATTTTTGGTAAATCCTCACCCGGTTCCCCGAAGAACCTTGGAGAATCTTCCATCCGGCTTCTGGTACTTAACCTGGTAATCCCTTTTCTTTATTTCTACGGATCAATGAAAAACCAGGATCGGTTCAGGGAAAAGGCGATCACATTTCTTGAACTGGAACAGGGAGAATCAAACGAGATCATCACCTTCTGGAAAAGCCTGGGAATGCCCGCCGGTAACGCCCTGTTTACCCAGGCTCTGCTTCAGCTCATGCAAAATTATTGCAATTGTAAAAGATGCCTCGAATGCCGTATCGGCTTAAAACTGCTTCAATGAGAAAATATCCGGTAAGTACTACCCAGATCAAAGATTATTTCACCTTCAACAGGACCGAACAAAGAGGTTTGTTCGTGCTGATCACATTACTGATTGTGATTGTTACGACTACCCAGTTGCTGAGTCATAATCTTGAAAACAAAACTTACAATCCCGCTTCTTCTGAAAAAGAAATTCTTGAATTTGAAAAAATGATCGCACGTGCCGATTCTTTGCAGGAGACTGCCTACCGGAACAAGGAGAAAAAATATGGCGGTCGTTATTTTTCTGTAAAATGGGATACTGCCCGGAAATTGTTTAAAAAAGATAATTTCATTATCGAGCTGAATGGGGCGGATACCTTTGAATTGCAGCGGCTGAGCGGAATCGGTCCCGGCTTTGCCCGGAGGATCGTTAAATACAGAGAGAGACTGGGCGGTTTCATTAGCGTTGATCAGGTAAAGGAAGTGTTTGGAATGGATGAAGAACGCTTTGAAATGATCCGGGAACATCTTGTCGTTAATCCTGATTCAGTTCATCCGATCGACATTAATCAGGTCACCTTCAAGGATCTTTTGAAGCATCCTTATTTTCCTTTCGGGATCACCAAACCCATCATGATCTACAGGAAAGATCACAAGATCATAAAGAGTACGGATGAGCTCAGGAATATCAGCGGGATCAATGATTCAGTTTTCAAAAAGATCATTCCTTATGTAAAGGTGAATTGAATTCATCCTCATCGCCATAGTCAAAGAAATGATTTGAATAATCGTCTTCATCATCATCATTTTCATCTTCCCATTCGTATTTCTTCCTTTGTGGTCCTGCTTTTCTGAAATAAACGGCAAGAATAACACCTGCCAGCAAACCCATCAGGTGAGATTCCCACGAAACCGGCTTGTTGGGAAACAACTGCGGGAAGACGCCCCATACCAGTCCCCCGTACAAAAAGGCGATCAGCAGGGTGATGGCCATGAGTTTGTTATCCCGCCTGAGTATCCCGCTCAGGAATAAGAAAGACGCGAGTCCGTAAACTAAACCGCTGGCACCGATGTGAATTCCGTTTCCGCGGGCAAAAAACCACACCCAGACCCCGGTAAGAATCCAGATCCAGATGAATACGGACCAGGCGATCTCCCTGTAAAAGTAAAACAACATCCCGCCAAGGAAAAACAAGGGAAGCGAATTGGCTGCCAGGTGCGAAAAATCTGCATGAAGCAACGGTGCAGTGATAATACCCGGCAAGCCTTTCAGTTGCAGTGGCTGAAGCCCGTACACCCCCAGGTCTATCCCGGAAACGGCCTCGAAAATCTTTATAATCCAGATAATCAGGAGTAAAATTCCCGGAAAGAAAAGGCTGCTGATCATCCTGCGCTGATCCTGGTCCATGAATATTTGATGAAAAGTACCTGCTAAAAGTACTTAAAATTGGTTCATAACGTTTTTTAGTAAAAAGAATTACCTTTGAAACTTATTTCATTTATAAACATTCCAAATAACATGAGTCGTACTATCTCCTTTACCCGACTGTTCATTGCAGCCTGGTTTGTACTATTCGCTGGTTTTTCATCTCAAGCACAATTATCCCGGCAGGATCCGAACTCGGGTTTAAAAAAATACAATCAGCTGATGCAGATCATCAAGTATGCCTATGTTGATTCTGTTGATGAATCCAAACTGGTTGAACGGTCTATCATTGAAATGCTCAAGGAACTTGATCCTCATTCCTATTATATTTCCAAAAAAGATGTCATGCGTGCCAACGAGGAGCTGGTTGGCAATTTTGAAGGAATAGGCGTTCAGTTCGAAATACTTCGCGATACGATCAATATTGTACATCCGATCCCGGGTGGGCCATCCGAAAAGCTGGGCATAATGGCAGGCGACAAGATCGTGAAAATTGAAAATGAAGAAGTGGCGGGAAAGAAGATCACGAACCAGTTTGTTTTTGACCGTTTGCGCGGGAAAAAAGGAACGAAGGTGAATATCAGCATTCTCCGCCAGGGAAAGAAGGACCTGATGGATTATACCATTATCCGCGATAAAATTCCCATCAACAGCATTGATGCCTCTTATATGATTACCCCGGAAACCGGGTACATCAATCTTACCCGTTTTTCATCCACATCAGATAAAGAATTCAACGATGCCATTGCAAAGATGAAACCGCAGGGATTGAAAAACCTGATCCTCGATCTGCGGGGAAATGGGGGAGGTTATCTGAATACCGCGTTTGAACTTGCGGATGAATTTCTTCCCGAGGGAAAGCTCATCGTGTATACCAAGGGATTGCGTTCGCCGCGGGAAGATTTTTATGCCACGGGACATGGTGTCATGGAGAAAGGCAAGATCATCATCCTGATCAATGAAGGTTCTGCTTCGGCCAGCGAGATCGTTTCGGGAGCTATTCAGGACTGGGACCGGGGGATCGTGATGGGCAGGAGATCATTTGGCAAAGGACTGGTTCAACGGCCTTTCCAGTTGCCCGACAGCTCGCAGGTACGGCTTACCACGGCAAAATATTATACTCCGTCGGGAAGAAATATTCAGAAACCCTACAAGGAAGGCGTTGACAAGTATTTTGAAGATTTCGGGAACCGGCTGAAACACGGGGAACTGGTAAGTTCAGACAGTATTCATTTCCCCGATTCATTAAAATTCTATACGTCCCAGAAACGACTGGTATATGGCGGAGGCGGTATTATGCCCGACATATTCCTTCCGCTGGATACCTCGAAATTCACTGATTATTACATGGATCTGAGAAGGAAAAACGTGATCAATCTCTATCTCAGCGATTACATAGACCGCAATCGCGGGGAACTGCAAAAAAAATACCCGGATGTCAAAACCTTTGATAAACAATTCGAGGTAAATGATGCATTTATGCAGGATCTTCTGGCCCTGGCAGATAAACAGGGGGTAAAGAAGAACGAGGAGCAGTATAAAATTTCAGAATCCTTCATCAAAAATCAGGTAAAGGCGCTTATCGCTCAGAAGCTCTGGGATACCAATGCTTTTTATATGATCATAAATCATGAAGACGAGGAAGTGCAGAAAGCGGTAAAGGTGATGGAAGATGACCAGATGTTCAAAAAACTGGAGATATCGAGCAGGTAAATGTTCCGATAATACAATAACTTTGTTATCCTGAAATAATAAGAAAGACATCATTATGGATCTCAGCGTGAATTATATGGGGCTGAAGCTGAAGAACCCCATTATTGCTGCCAGTTCGGGGCTTACTGCTAATATAGAAGGAATACAAACGCTTGAAGCTGCCGGGGTTTCTGCCGTTGTACTGAAATCCCTTTTTGAGGAGCAAATCATGTTCAACTACCGGACACGGCTGGAAAACTTTAAAATGGATTCAATATATCCG
>JBLNAN010000367.1:0-3652 GCA_050259355.1 Syntrophothermus sp.
GATCACGGATTATACATCCATGACGGTTCAACTCAGGGAGGATACTGCCATTTGTCATGGTACAAGCATGCGTTTTCTGTCGGAAGTTTCAGGCGGGTTTCCGCCTTACACCTATCATTGGAATTACGGCAATGACAATGACAGCCTGCTGATTGTCACTTTACCTGTAGGTCATGATACCGTGATCAGCACGGTAAAGGATATTTGCCCGAATGATGTTTCCGATCAGACGTTGGTGACGGTTCATCCCGTGCCCGTTGCCAATGCCGGTCAGAATGTTTCTATTCCCAATGGCACATCTACCTCACTCACCGGAAGTGCAAATGGAGGGTATGGCACCTACAGCTATTACTGGGAATCGAATCCTGCCGGTTTTACCTCTACCCAGCAAAATCCGAATACGGGAAATTTATACAACACAACCATCTTCAGATTAACCGTTACAGATCTCACGAGCGGCTGTGTAAGTGAACCTTCCCAGGTGATCGTAGCCGTTGCCGGCGGAGTTCTTTCCACCAATCCCGCCGCGGAGCCCCCGGCTGTTTGCAAGGGACAGCCTTCTACTTTATACGCCCTGCCGGGCGGTGGATCAGGCTTATACACCTATGCCTGGACATCAGATCCTCCCGGTATGACCTCGGATCAACCCAGCGTCGTGGTATCACCCCTTCAAACTACAACCTACCATATTACCGTGAACGATGGTTTTAACAATGTGTATGGTACCACCTCTCTGACAATCTATCCGCCCCCGGTAATTCACCTGGGACCGCTGGATTCAACGGTTTGTATCTACGATTCTATACGGCTTGACGCGGGAAATCCGGGAGCTGCCTATTTATGGTCCAACGGTGCTGATACACGTACGATTACCATTGCTTCTGCAGGTCTGGCTTTTGAAGTTCAGACGTACCAGGTGGTCGTGACCAATGAAAACGGCTGTCAGGATTCTGCCCTTATCAATGTTATCTTCTCTTTTAATGATTGCGTGGGTGTTCAGGAACAGCAGGAATTTAAGGATTTCAATATTTATCCGAATCCCAATGACGGGACCTTTCACCTTACCATGCGTTCCAGGGATGAGAGGGTATGGATACATATCTATGACATGAACGGCAGAAAAGTATATAATGAAATGATGGATACCGCACCAGGGAAAGAAACTTCAAAAGACATCATTCTCCCGGATTCTCCGCCGGGCATTTATCTTTTACAGGTTTCCGGGATAAATTATTCCGGAACCAAAAGAATACTGATCAAACGATAAGATTATCAGGTTAGTTCCAGTTTCGTCTGGATTGCCCTGACCTCTTCACGGAGTTGTTTTACGGTTTGAGCCAGCACGGTGGTTTCCCGCTGATCGTTCGATGGAAGATCTGAGCTGATGTAATGTACAAATTGCCATACTTCTCTCAAATCCTTTACGGGCAGATCGTAAGGTTTGAACTGGGGATTGAGGGAGTGAAGCACCAGTTTTCCATCTTCCTTGATCCTGTTTTCCACTACTTTGAAAACAATTCCTTCATCCAGTGTCAGTATGATATAAGCATCCTTGTCGCGGATTGCTGACCAGTCCTGAACAAAAACGCCGGTTACCCAGGATCCGTCTGGAATGGGAAGCATTGAATCACCCGAAATCTGGAAAGTTCTGTATTTTTTTTGTTTAGAAAGGAAGGGCAGCCGGAAAGCCGGCAGGATACTGATATATTCGGGATCGGCAAAACCGCTGGTATATCCTGCTTTTGCCTTATGAGAAACAAGTTCAATATTCTCCTCATTATCGGTACCTACCGTGGTTGTAAGTATCCTGAGACTGGTGCCTTTCACGAAAATATCCGAACCCCGCTCCAGTTGCCTGATCTGGCTTTCGGGCAAACTTTTCAGATCGGTCTTTAATAAGGTATCAATGGCGATATTGAAATATTTTGAAAATACAATCAGGGTCTCCAGCGCGGGCTGAGCGATCAGATTCTCGTAACCGCTTAAAGTGGAACGCTTCATGTTCAGGGATAAAGCGACGTCGTCTTGTGTACGTCCCAGGCGCTTCCTCAGAAATTTAATATTGGAGTGAAAAAACATTTGTTGTTTTTTAAAAAAATGATTACATTGTAGTCGCAAAAATGATTAAAATCATGTCAAAGATAAAACAAAAAAACTAAAATCAGCGTTTGTCTTAAAAATATTTTTTAACATGTTGAATCACCGCGATATACTTCATCTGGATCTGGATACTTTCTTCGTTTCGGTTGAACGTCTTCAGAATTCTTCCCTGGTTGGGAAACCGGTGATCATCGGGGGTATGTCCGACCGGGGTGTTGTAGCCAGTTGCAGTTATGAGGCCCGCCGTTTTGGCGTGCACTCTGCCATGCCCATGAAAATGGCCCGCATGATGTGCCGCGACGCGGTGTTCATCCGGGGCGACATGGAATCCTATTCCCGTTATTCAGATGAGGTAACCGAGATCATCAGGGAAAAAGCACCTTTATATGAAAAAGCATCCATCGACGAGCATTACCTGGATGTAACCGGCCTTGATCGTTTCTTCGGGTTACAGAAATGGACCCACGAACTGCGTCAGTCCATCATCAAAAATACCGGTCTTCCTATCTCTTTCGGGCTATCCGTTAATAAAACGGTATCAAAGATCGCCACGGGTGAGGCAAAACCAAATGGAGAACTGCAGGTGCCGGAGGAATATGTCAAGCCCTTCCTCGGGCCGCTTTCCATCAGGAAAATCCCCGGGATAGGGGAGAAGACCTATCCTTTACTGCGGTCCATGGGCGTATCCACCATTGAAACCCTCAGCCAGATACCGGTTGAGATGATGGAACGGGTAATGGGAAAGAACGGGCTGATCTTGTGGGAGAGGGCAAACGGGATAGACTCAACGCCGGTCAGGCCTTATTCCGAGAGTAAATCGGTCAGCACCGAGACCACTTTCGATCAGGATACCATTGACGTGGTGAGAATGAAAGAGATACTGGTGAAGATGGTGGAAAAGCTGGCGTTTGAGCTGCGGGAACAGGAGAAACTGACTTCCTGCGTGACCGTCAAAATACGCTATTCCAACTTCGATACCCATACGACCCAGAAACAGATTCCCTATACCGCGTTCGATCACGTGCTGATACCGGTGGTAAAAAATCTTTTCGATCAGCTCTTCCAGCGCCGGATGCTGATCCGCCTTATCGGCGTAAGGCTCAGCCGGCTGGTCCCGGGCAGTCCCCAGCTGAACATGTTCGAGGAAAGCACCGAAATGATCAACCTGTATCAGGCCATGGACAAGATGAAGTCAAAATACGGGGCAAAATCCATCATCAGGGGAACAGGATTCGCATGTATCTAAATTGTCATTCGTATTACA
This sequence comes from Syntrophothermus sp., assembly GCA_050259355.1. GTDB lineage: Bacteria > Bacteroidota > Bacteroidia > Bacteroidales > FEN-979 > FEN-979. The sequence continues at coordinate 3,365 of JBLNAN010000367.1, forward strand.
GCCTTCGTTACGGCACGCTTTCTATCGAGAAACTGGTTGAAATGGCGGCGAGCGCGGGTATACATTCCCTTGGACTGACCGATATCAACAATTCCTCGGGTATAATGGATTTCGTGAAAGAGTGTACTGCCCGCGGGATCAAACCCCTGGCAGGAATTGATTTCCGGAAAGACAATCAATGGCTTTATACCGGCATTGCCAGGAATAACGAGGGTTTTCGTGAACTGAATGAATTCCTCACCTATCATAACCTGAATGAACTGCCGCTTCCCACCCGGGCCCCGGAAT
>JBLNAN010000368.1:0-3810 GCA_050259355.1 Syntrophothermus sp.
CCTGTTGATGCTTCAACGATAATATTTTTTTTTGAAACCTTAAGATGATATCCTTCAGCAGGAACATTAAGACCCGGATTGAGCAGAAACAGAATTCCCTGCAGATTTTTATATTTTTTGCCAACACCTTTGGCTGTCAAAACCGGTCCCCCGCTATATTGCAGATGTCCGGCGAAAAATCTTGCCGTTCTCATTGCTTCCGGATTGCCGGCAGTGCAGAGCAAGGGGGTATTGTCATTCACCACGAAAATACCCTTTCCTTCCTTGATCTTGACCGGTTTGGGGACAATTGTAATTCCAGAGAAAGTAAATTCTGTTGATACAAATGCCAATAAAATCAGGAATATCAGCCTCAAGGGTAAGGATTTTTTCATCGGAAAGGAATTTATGGTAAAATTAGAATATTTTCTTTCTCAAAACCTTACCCTGACCTGCAATTTTACCTCAGAGGATGTATTTTCCATGATCGCTGCAGATCCTGATCCAATGGATGATTTATCCGAATACCAGGTGATTCCGTATCTGATCCAAAGATCGATATGCCGGTAAGGCGTAAAGGTGATTAATCCGGAGAATCGTATACCGTTTCCGGAAAGAGCGGGCGCGCTGTATCCGTATAAAACATCATTTTCATACAGATATATTCGTTGATCATAACCGGGAGTGTCAAATATTGCATAAAGCATATAGAAGGAAAACAATCGTTTTATGGTTTTATAATGAAAGGTCTGGCTGAAGAGATATCCGTACAGGTAAGGATCGTTACCGGTTGAAGTGGCCACCATTTCGGCTCTGGTCCGGAGCATGAAATTCTCTGAAACCGACCAGTCATTCTGGTACCTGAAAGAATATTTTCTTGTATTGATGATGAGATCAATGGGATCGCGGGGTAAACCTGCTTCGCCATTCATCACCCGGATGCGTATAAGACTGGTGAAATTTTTCAGGCCGGAGAAAGTAACGGTGCCCATGAATTCATTGCCCGCGGAAGGATCATTGATTCCGTATTTCAGGTACGGAAAGCGGTAAACGTCGGCATATCCTGAAAATGTCAGGTTGCATGGCAGCAGCAGGCTGATAAACAAGTTGATCCCCCGTTCGTTGCTGTTTCCCGTGTTTCTGCCAATTGCATTGCAACGCAAATCCTGGTAGGAGGGATCATAGTTCCGGATCGTCGCGGCCATACTTACTTTTGGATCCGGGGTCACCTGGAAGCCGGCAAGGTACGCCAAGCCGCCATTCAGACTGATACCCCCTTCACCGAAGAAAAAGATGTTTTTAAACAGGAATTTTAAATCCATTCCTGTATTTAAATTTTCATTGCCACTGAAATTTCCCTTGCTGTATAACTTTTCATCCTTTGTCAGGATGCCATTCCACCGGCTGTAAAAAGAAGTGACGCCTAACCGAAGGAATTCATTCCTGTAGCCGAGGTTTCCGCCGGCTATTCTTTCCTGTAACCTTCCTTTATCCTCAATTTCCGAAGGCAACCTGTGATAACCGGTTTCGCCGAAAGAACTGAACCAGATTTCGCCCGTGGCAGAATCGGCACCCGTGACATTGGCATCTCTTTTATGAACAGAATAAAAAAGAGACAATGTCATTTTTTTGTGACCAAGGGTTGCTGCAATCCCCCGGAGATAGTTGTTTTCATCGGTCGACAAAGAAGGCCTGATGCCGTTTGCAAAACGCATCATCGCAACGCCGGGTAGACTGCCCATGGAGGACCCCGTACCCAGAATCAGGCCCTGTCCGAAATTTGCCTTAAAATTTCCGATAATAATTTTTTTCAGAAAGCTTTTTGTGGTAAGAGTAAAATAGCCCGAATAATAATCAAAGCCCAGTGGTTGTGACTTGCCAAAAAATTCCTCACCCGGGTCTTTTTCACCGGTAAGCCCGAAGGCAATATGATCATAATAATTGTATGAATACCGGAAATAGTACCTTGCGGGACTGCCCGAATATTTGGAAGCACTTGCATTTTCATCTGAATATCCTGCTTGTTTTTCCATCACTTGCTGAAATCTGAGGAACAGATCATTTTTACCATATTTCACCAATGCTTTCGGGGAAAAAGAATGAATCCCGGGTTCATCCCCGAAAATGATAAATGGCTGAATCTGCTGTATGGTCGTGGAATCAAATCCTTCTACAGCCTGAAGTTCGTAAGGCGTAAAGATCTTACCATAATCTTCCCTGTATTTCAACAAGGATTTTATCTGGGCCGGAGAAAGAACAATGATTTGACCAAGTTCTTCTTCGGTTGTATTGTTGATGTTAACCGGATGTTCCATCAGCCAGTTCAGCCCTTCAGTTTGTTCAGAAAGATCATCTTCCTGTGTTTTCTCTGCCGCCAATTCAACAAGATTGCTGACCTCTGTTTGTGCCAGGAGGTTATAACTAACGATACATCCAAAGAACAGGAGCAGAATCTTCATTTCTTGGCGTGATATATTAAAGAGATCTGTGGTGAATAACCCAGAACCGGATGATAGAAGGATGAAATATCAATACTGAAAGTTTTTATCTGTAGTCCGAAGCCAAAAGAAAAGCGTGCAGGGGAAGACAGTATCCCGATCCTGGCATAGAACGGGGCTGCCAGGTGATATTCCATTGCCGCTTTCACGATAGCGGGATGGTGCAGGCCTTTTTCAATTTCGAGGAGTGCCAGCAACGGCTTTGAAATATTCCAGGCGATACCGGTCCGGAGGGAGGGTTCCAGGTAGGTTTCGCCGGCCAATCGTACGGGGTATGGGTTGGCCAGAAGGAGCGAGGATGAGAACTGATTATTCACCTGGTAATGTAATCCTATCCGGAAAGAAAGCAGGTTTTTGCTTCCATATTCTTCTCCGAAATCTATCCTGATATAATCGATCCGGAATCCTGCAGATAATTTTGGAAATAATTTCATGGCGTAAGCTGCTCCGGCCGTCATATCGGAATAGTCATCAAAACCGCTGTACCGGATCAATAACCCGAACCTGCTTTTATGAAAGGGAAGGGTTGCAGTTACCTGTTGCTCACCCAGTTCACTGATCAGGAAATGATCAGAAAAGTTAATTCCTGCAGATAAACCGTTGAACATGGCCATGCACGCCGGGTTTCCTGCAACCGACGATTCCATGGGTAATGAAACGGTTGCGCCTGCAAGAGCGGAAGATCTGGCGCCTTCCTGCGCGGAGGATCCTGCAGCGATACAGAGAAAAATAAAAATGAAACTGATTTTACAATCCACGGGAGATTTTTCAGCTTAATCGGCCGGGATTGAAAAAGGTAATACGTTTTTCAGAATTTTTTTTTAATCATATACGCCGATATACCTGGCTATCACCAGCCGCTGGATCTCCGACGTTCCCTCGCCGATCTGCAAAAGGCGCTGATCGCGGTAAAAACGCTCGATGTCGTAATCCTGCATAAGTCCGTACCCGCCATGGATCTGAACGGCTTCGTCGGCCACTTCACGGGCAATCTCCGAACAGTATAATTTAGCCATAGCTGCCTCCTTGGCGAAAGGCTCGCCATTGGATTTTAGCCAGGCGCCCTTGTAGAGCAGGTTCCGTGCAAGCTCTATTTTGGTGGCCATATCGGCCAGTTTGAAGGCGTTTACCTGGAATTCCGCAATGGGTTTTCCGAATTGTTTCCTGGATTTTGCATATTTCAATGCCATTTCGAATGCTCCCTGTGCCAGACCCAGTCCCATCGCCCCGATGGCCAACCGACCGCTGTCGAGGGTATTCAGCATGATCCTGGAACCTTCACCCCGTTTTCCGAGGAGATTGGAATAGGGAACCTTGCAGTCGTCAAAAAATA
>JBLNAN010000369.1:0-2589 GCA_050259355.1 Syntrophothermus sp.
ACCTTTTTCTGAAACCGGGTGTAATTCCAGTGTTTCACCCCCGAAGTGGTGAATTCATTATCCAACGTGGTGGTATCATCATATGGATCATACAGGTTTTCAGTGTTATAAAACATGATCCTGACATTTTGACTTTTTTTAAAGAGGCTGTCACCAGTGGCATGATTTTCGAATATGGCGGCATTGACATTGAAAAACGGGATAATAAATAACAGGAAGTTGATCATAAGTTTTTTAAGCTTAATCGGGGAATTGATAAAAAGGTGGCGGTTTTTTTTAAGTTTTTTTTAACTTTTAATTGGTTTATATTTAACTATACTAATCATACTTTGCAGGAGGATCCTGTCGTTTGAAAAATCGTTTAACTTAAACAAACAGAAAAAAGCCATGAAACGTTGGATTGTTTATTTTCTTCTCGCGGTAGCCGGTGGTGTAGCCGCACTGGGTCTCAACAGAATTTTTGAACCGAAACAAAGTCTTCGGGGGTATGAATCTCCTATTCCTATTCGTTCTGTCAATTATATTCCAGGTTCTGCCATGTCGGAACCCGATTTTGAAGGGGCAGCCGCCATTTCGGTTCATGCGGTGGTTCATATCAGGACAGAATTCGAGAGAAAGAGTGATGTGTACGATAATTTTTTCAATTTCTTTAACTGGGGTCCGCCGATGCAGAGTCAGCGGATTGAAGGCATGGGATCCGGCGTGATTATTGCATCTGATGGATATATTGTCACCAATAATCACGTGGTGCAGGATGCAGATAACATTACGGTAACGCTGAATGACAAAAGGGTTTATAAAGGAACTGTTGTCGGAACTGACCCGGGAAGCGATCTGGCAGTGATCAAAATTGACGAAAAAAACCTGCCTTATCTGATATATGGTAATTCGGATGATGTGCGGATTGGACAGTGGGTGCTGGCGGTAGGAAATCCTTTTAACCTGACTTCTACTGTAACAGCCGGTATTGTAAGTGCCAAAGCCCGGGATATCAATATTCTTGGCGAAAAATCATCCGTGGAATCATTTATTCAGACGGATGCCGCAGTTAATCCGGGAAACAGTGGTGGAGCACTGGTCGACATCCGCGGGCAATTGATCGGGATCAATGCGGCCATTGCTTCAGGAACGGGTAGTTATGTCGGATATTCTTTTGCCATTCCCGCGAATATTGTGAAAAAAGTGGTGGATGACATCATGAAGTATGGAAAGACAAAAAGAGCCTTTCTTGGTGTTTATTACCGCGAAATTGATGATCAGTTTGCAAAAGACAACGGTTTTCACGATATTAGAGGAGTATATCTGAATGATATAGTGAAAGGTGGTGCGGCAGATAAGGCAGGAGTAAGGAAGGGAGATGTACTGATTTCTGTAGACAACTTTACCGTAAATAGTAAGTCTGAAATGTCAGAGGTGATTGCTCAGCACAGCCCGGGCGATAAGATCAATTTAACGGTGGTGAGAGACGGGAAGGAATTGTCGTTACCGGTAACCCTGCTTAGTGAGACGGAAAATAATGTTTTAGCCCAGAATGATAAAATAAGTGCACTGGGGGCAACGTTTCAGAAGATAGGAGATGCTGAGAAAGAGAAATTCAACATTGACGACGGGTACAAGATAATCAGCCTTCAGGCGGGACCCTTGAAGAATTCCGGGATCCGTGAAGGGTTTATCGTGGTAGCCGTGGATAAACAACAAATTAAATCAGCCGATGATCTCAGGCAGGCTTTAACATCGAAGAAGGGCGGGGTACTGATACAAGGAGTTTACCCCAACGGAATGGTGGCTTACTACGGGATCGGGCTTTAAACCACGATCATGAGACAACTTAAAATATCAAAATCGATTACCAACCGGGAAACTGCTTCACTCGACAAGTATTTGCAGGACATCGGTAAGGAAGAAATGGTAACTGCCGAGGAAGAAGTTCTTCTTGCCCAGCGGATACGTAACGGTGACCAGATGGCTCTTGAGAAATTATGCAAGGCTAATCTAAGATTCGTTGTTTCTGTAGCTAAACAATATCAGAACCAGGGCCTTAGCCTTCCGGATCTGATTAACGAGGGCAACCTTGGTCTTATCAAGGCTGCCCGCAGGTTTGATGAAACCAGGGGTTTTAGGTTCATTTCATATGCTGTTTGGTGGATACGCCAGTCGATTTTACAGGCACTTGCCGAACAATCCAGAATCGTTCGTCTTCCCCTGAATCAGGTGGGATCTTTAAGTAAAGTAAACAAGGCCTATTCAAAACTCGAACAGAAATATGAAAGGCCGCCGTCTGCTGATGAAATTGCTGATCTGCTTGAAATTCCTGAAAGCAAGGTGAGGGAAACGCTTAAAATTTCAACGCGCACCATTTCCATGGATGCACCGCTCGACCAGGATGAGGACATGCGTTTTCTGGATGTTTTTATTCCTGAGGATACGCTTGGAACCGATGAATACCTGATCAGGGATTCACTATCCAAGGAAATTCAGCGGTCACTGGCAACATTATCGGATAAGGAAAGGGAGATTGTTAATTTATTTTATGGAATAGGTGTACCACACAATTATACGCTGGACGAGATCGCTGCCATTTTTGACCTG
>JBLNAN010000370.1:0-3539 GCA_050259355.1 Syntrophothermus sp.
AAAAAGAAGATCCGCTGGGAAAGGTTATTTCCATCGGGGCAGGAAAATACCGGGTAGTTGGGGTACTCAAATCCAAAGGGGCCAGCATGGGGTTCAGCGGGGATCGTTCCTGTTTTGTACCGCTTACCAATGCCCGTGTTTATTTTTCACGACCCAACATGTCGTTTAACCTGAATATCATGGCCAATGACAAATCGCTTATTGAACCCGGTGTCGGCGAGGCAACAGGGTTGCTGGGTACTATACGGGAAGACGTGGTAGGGGAAGATCATACTTTCGAGATCACCAAAAGCGACAAGGTCGCCGAGATGCTTCTGGAAAATATCAAATATGTCACGTATGCTGCCACCTTTATTGGTTTGATCACTCTTTTGGGGGCGGCCATCGGTTTGATGAACATCATGCTTGTTTCGGTCACGGAAAGAACCCGCGAGATCGGTATCAGGAAAGCCATCGGAGCCACCCGGCGTGTCATCCGCAACCAGTTTCTTGCTGAAGCCATCGTTATCGGACAGAGGGGTGGGTTGCTAGGGATTTTCCTCGGGATCATGATCGGCAACGTCATTTCCCTGCTCATCGGGAGCAGTTTCATCGTCCCCTGGAAATGGATTTTGACGGGTGTGGTGCTTTGTTTTGTTGTTGCCCTCGTTTCGGGATACCTGCCCGCGAAAAAGGCGGCGGACCTGGATCCCATCGAATCACTCAGGTACGAATAGTTGATATGGGTGAACCGGAGGTTTTCAGTCTTCTTTTGCAGGAGTTCCCTTTTGAACCGACGAAGGGTCAGTACCATGTGATTCAGAAACTTGCCCGTTTCCTTACAGAAGACTGGAATAAGATTCCTTCTCTTTTTGTTTTGAAGGGATATGCAGGCACCGGGAAAACCACCATCGTAACATCGCTTGCCAATGTTCTTCCGAAGATCATGAAGCGGTCGGTCATGATGGCTCCAACGGGCCGGGCAGCCAAGGTCCTGGCAGGATATGCCAAAAAGCCCGCCCACACGATCCACCGGAAAATTTATTTCGCGAGGACCACCCCGGAGGGTGTTATCGCGCTGAAACTGCAACAGAACCTCCACAAGATGACTCTTTTTATCGTGGACGAGGCTTCCATGATCCAGAATTCCACGATTTCAGATACCACCTTGTTTTCTACCCGGAATCTCCTCGACGACCTGTTCCAGTATGTTTACAGCGGTGAGTGCAACAAGATGCTGTTCATTGGCGATTCGGCACAGTTGCCTCCCGTGGGAACCATCGACAGTCCGGCGCTCGACCTGGAATTCCTGAAACATTCTTATTCGCTGAAAATCGACACCTGCGAACTGACGGAGGTCGTCAGACAGGCACAGCAGTCGGGTATTCTCATGAACGCCACGTGGGTAAGAGATCAGATCAACAGGGGAGAATGGAATCTGCCGCTCTTTTCTGTTTCCGCTTTCCGGGATATCATCCGGCTGTCGGGGACAGATCTGGAGGATTCCCTCAATTCGGCTTATTCGGGCAGTAACCGGGAAAACAACGTGGTGATCTGCCGTTCCAACAAGAGGGCCAATATCTTTAACACGGAAATACGGCGAAGAATTCTTTACCTGGAAGACGAGATCAACACCGGCGACAACATGATGGTTGTGAAGAACAACTATTTCTGGTTGCCGGAAGGATCTGCCGCGGGATTTATTGCCAATGGTGATCTTATCGAGATCATGCGGATCAGGAAAACAGAAGAGATGTATGGATTCCGTTTTGCCGATGTTTCTATCCGGTTTCTGGATTATCCGGAGGAAAAGGAACTGGATGTAAAGATCATCATGGATACCATTATGATGGAAGCACCCGCGCTCACCCAGGCCGACAACAACCGGCTTTTCAACGAGGTGATGAAAGATTATGACGAGATTTCATCCCGCAGGTCAAGGATAGAGAAAGTGAAAATGAACCCGTATTTCAACGCCCTGCAGGTAAAGTTCTCGTACGCGCTCACCTGTCACAAAACCCAGGGCGGACAATGGGATACGGTTTTCGTGGACCAGGGCTATCTGAATGAAAAGATCATGAACCTTGAGTACCTCCGGTGGCTTTATACCGCCATTACTCGTGCCACCCGAAAAGTTTTTCTCATCAATTTCGAAAAGAAATTCTTCCGGGAGAACGACTGAATTAATCAGCAGGATTATATCTCAAAATTCAGTAATTTTGCAGGTCAAATTGAATTCTGCTTCATGTTTACGCTCTATATTAAAGAAATCAACGGTTTTCTTAATTCGCTGATCGGCTATATCGTGATCTTCGTGTTCCTGATCGTGATGAGCCTGTTCCTGTGGGTATTTCCCTTGTGGTTCAACGTGCTGGATTTTGGTTACGCCAGCCTGGAAGGCCTATTCCTGCTTGCTCCTTTCGTTTTTCTGTTTCTGATCCCCGCTATCACCATGCGTTCTTTTGCAGATGAGAAAAGGAGCGGTACGCTGGAACTGCTCATGACCCAGCCCTTGTCGGATTTGCAGGTTATCCTGGCCAAATATCTTGCCGGTCTCACGCTTGTCCTGTTTTCATTGCTTCCCACGCTGGTTTATTTTTTCTCGGTGTATCGACTGGGCTTTCCGCCGGGGAATATCGATATGGGAGGAACCTGGGGGAGCTATATCGGTTTGTTTTTCCTCGGTGCCGCCTTTACAGCCATTGGCATTTTTGCTTCTTCTCTCACGGATAACCAGATCATTTCTTTCATATTTGCCGTGGTGCTCTGCGGATTTTTCTACATGGGGTTCGAAATGATTTATTCCTTTATTGTTTCCGGAAGGACAGGCCTGTTCATCCAGTCGCTTGGCATCAACGCGCATTATTCCTCGATGAGCCGCGGGGTTATTGATACCCGCGACCTGATATACTTTTTCAGCATAACAGTATTTTTCATCCTGCTCACGAAAATCTCACTGGAAAGCAGAAAATGGTAATGATCGCTAACCGGAAAAACAAATCTGAATGATCAACAAGAAAAAAAATATAAAATCCTCAAACGTTACCCAGCTCGTGCTTGGGGTCATCATCATCATCCTGATCAATATCATTTCTTCCTTTATTTTTACCCGTCTTGATCTTACCGCCGAAAAAAGATACTCCCTCTCTCCGGCTACCAAAACGCTGGTAAAAGGCATCAAGGATGAGATACTGTTTAAAGTTTACCTGGAAGGAGATCTGCCCCCGGCTTTCAGCCGTCTCGCCAATGAAACCCGTGAAATGCTTGACGAATTCAGGGCGTATAATGACAATATCCAGTATGAATTCATTAATCCATCAGAAAATCCCAACGTAAAGGAGCGAAACGAAACGTACAAGTTGCTGGTGGAACGCGGGTTGCAGCCAACAGATCTTCGGATGAACAAGAAGGGACAAAGTTCCCAGCTGATCATTTTTCCGGGTGCCATTGTCAGTTACCAGGGTAAAGAAACGCCTGTCCAGCTGCTGATGACCCAGATGGGACAGAGTCCGGAAACCGTGCTTAACAGCTCCATACAGGCGCTGGAATACAATCTTGCC
>JBLNAN010000371.1:0-2869 GCA_050259355.1 Syntrophothermus sp.
TGGATACCCCCGTGGAGAAAGACCTCCTGAAAGTAAAAAAAGGCGATATCGTTTGCTACAGCGGGAATTCAGGCGCTTCGGGCGGTCCGCATCTTCATTTTGAACTACGGGATGCAGCCACCCAGGAAACCATCAATCCTGTTTTATTCGGTATTCCTGTAAAAGACGGCATTCCTCCCTCATTTACGGGAATCAGGATTTATCCAAAGGGAGAAAACAGCCTGGTAAATTTCTCTGATAAGCCCGTAACCCTGGCCCCGGCCGTGGTAAACGGACAATATACCGTGAAAAGTGCAGATACGGTGAAGGTCACCGGCAACATCATGTTCGGAATAAAAACCTATGATCTGATCGACGGCAACGGCATGAAGACCGGCATCGTTTCTTTCGATTTGTATTGTGATACCTCCCTGGTTTTCAGTGAGAAGATCGACCGGTTTCCCTTTTCCATGACCCGCTACATCAATTCCACGATTGATTATCCTGCTGCGGTTATGGATAATCAGGAGTATATGCTTGCCTATGTTGTTCCGGCCAATAAACTTCCGTTTTATTCGAAGGTCCAGAACAAGGGACTGGTTAATTTTTCCGACGCCAAAGCCCATAAAATCCGGATCGTGATCAAAGATCCCTCCGGCAATAGTTCGCTGATGAGTTTCTGGGTAAAAAGTCATCCCGCTCCTCCGGGAGGAAGGTTTAGAGTGAAAAATCCTTCCGGCACCTTAATGACTTGTTCCAAGCCCAATGTTTTTAGCGGAAATGGATGTAAACTTGAATTACCTGCTGATGCCTTGTACGAGGATCTGGATTTTCAGTATTCAGCATTACCGGGCATACCAGGTACCTATTCCGAAATTCACTCTCTTCACAATGCGCTTACACCCATTCAATCCCCTTGTGACCTTACCATCAAAGCCTCGGGCTTACCCGCAAAATATTTTCAGAAAGCTTTGATAGCAAAAGTTGAAGGCAACAAATTCAGCGCCCGCGGAGGCAAATTTGAAAATGGGTCGGTCACCACCCAGGTCAGGGAATTTGGCAAATATGCCGTGGTGATTGATACTACGCCTCCTGTTATACGACCTGGAAACATTACCAACGGGAAAAAAATGGGATCACAGAAAACGATCATCATGAAGATGTCGGATAATCTTTCAGGTATCAGATATTACCGGGGAACGCTGAACGGTAAGTGGATTCTGATGGATTATGATGCCAAATCGGCCATGCTTACCTATTATTCTGATGAAAGAATGAAGCCTGGCAAAAACGAATTCAAACTGGTGGTTCGTGATGCGGTTGGAAACGAGTCAGTCTATAAGGCAAATATAATAAGGTAACCTTTCTTTTTTTACCTTTGTATCATGCAGGAAACCATTCTTATTCTCGATTTCGGATCACAGTACACGCAACTGATTGCACGCCGCGTCAGGGAGTTGAACGTATATTGTGAAATCCATCCATACAATAAAATTCCAAAATCAGGCCTTGACATCCGGGGGGTTATCCTTTCGGGAAGCCCTTTTTCTGTTAGGGATCAGAATGCACCGTACCCGGATTTAACCCATATCCGCGGAAAAATTCCGGTTCTGGCAGTATGTTACGGCGCCCAGTTCCTCGCGCACGACAGCGGGGGAGAGGTGCAGCCTTCCAGTAACCGTGAGTACGGCAGGGCCAAACTGACTTTTATTGATCAGTCTTCTGTTTTGATGAAAGGAATGTCTGAAGGAACACAGGTATGGATGTCGCATGGAGATACCATTCTTAAAACTCCCAGGTCGTTCCAGGTCATCGCCAGCACACCCGATGTTCCGATTGCCGGTTTCAGGGTTGCAGATGAAAAAACATTCGGGATTCAGTTTCATCCGGAGGTATATCACACCACGGAAGGTCAGGTTCTGCTGAAGAATTTCGTGGTTGATGTTTGTGGCTGCAGCCAGTCCTGGACTTCCGAGTCATTTATAGATTCAACCGTTGCCTTGCTGAAGGAAAAGCTGGGCAATGATAAAGTGGTTCTTGGCTTATCGGGAGGTGTAGATTCATCCGTTGCTGGATTTCTGCTCCACAAGGCCATTGGTGATAATCTGCATTGCATTTTTGTGGATAACGGGCTTCTTCGCAAAAATGAATTTGAAAAAGTACTGGATTCCTACAGGCACCTTCATCTGAATGTAACCGGTGTGAATGCACGGGATTTGTTTCTGGATGCACTCGAGGGAGTGACTGATCCTGAAAGAAAAAGAAAAATCATTGGTAAAACGTTTATCGATGTTTTTGAGAAGGAAGCCAAAAGGATTGAAAATATAAAATGGCTGGCCCAGGGAACCATCTATCCCGATGTCATTGAATCCGTTTCAGTTAAAGGACCATCTGCTACCATAAAGTCTCACCACAACGTGGGCGGCTTGCCCGAGCATCTGAATCTGAAGATCGTTGAGCCGTTGAATACACTTTTTAAAGATGAGGTCAGAAGGGTGGGCTTTGCTCTTGGCATGGATGAGGACCTGATCAAGCGGCATCCTTTTCCCGGCCCCGGCCTTGCCGTCAGAATTCTTGGAGAAATCACCCGTGAAAATGTAAGGATCCTGCAGGATGTGGATGATATTTTTATCAGTGGATTAAAGAATGATGCCCTGTATGATCAGGTATGGCAGGCATTTGCTGTACTGCTGCCGGTCAAATCCGTGGGTGTGATGGGTGATGAGAGAACCTACGAGAATGTGATTGCCCTGCGGGCCGTTACCTCAACCGATGGCATGACCGCCGACTGGGCTCACCTGCCTCACGAATTTCTTGCTAAAATTTCAAACAGCATCATCAATAAAGTTAAAGGTGTTAACAGGGTAGTTTACGATATTAGTTCAAAACC
>JBLNAN010000372.1:0-3005 GCA_050259355.1 Syntrophothermus sp.
TCAAGCGGAAGAGAAAAGTTTTTTGAAGGATCGTTCAGGAGTACCAGTGAAATGATTCCCGGGACAATAATCAGAAAAGGAATGAACATCTTGGGCAAGGCCCCGATCAGGGGAACCTTTCTTGCTGCTGTTTGTGATTCAGCCGCAAATGCCCTTTGCACTATCAGGAAGTTGGTGCACCAGTAACCGAAAGAAAGGACAAACCCCAAACCAAAAAGTATTCCAAACCACTCCACTCCCATCGGGTTTGATCCAACTTCCCTTGTGTATTTCCAGGTGGTTGTCCAGGTATCCGGCCCATAGCCGTTAGCCATCGTCACAGGCGCAAGCTTTTCCCTGAGACCACCCCAGCCGCCGACGTCTTTCAGACTTAGGAACACCACAGGCAGCAAACCCAGTATAATTATAAAAAACTGAAGGACTTCATTGTATATGGCTGAGGAAAGCCCGCCGAGATAAGTATATATAAGAACTATGATTGCAGAAATCCACAGGCTGAAGTTGAAGTCCCATCCAAGAACCTTTTCCATAAGTATGGCGAGGGCATACATCGATATCCCCGAAGCAAGTATCGTCATTACTGCAAAGAGGATAGCATTGAGTCCACGTGTTTTTTCATCATATCTCAGCTTCAGGAATTCAGGGACCGATCTTGCCTTCGAACCGTAATAGAATGGCATCATGAAAAGAGCCAGGAATATCATTGCAGGGATTGCCCCAATCCAGTAAAAATGTGTTGTGAGCATTCCATATTTCAGGCCTGATCCGGTCATTCCCATTACCTCAAGGGCTCCGAGATTCGTAGAAACGAAAGCCAATCCTGCCACCCAGGCCGGCATCGAACGGCCTGCTTCAAGGAAGGCATTGGCGTTTTTCATGAATTTTCTGAGGAACCATCCGATTCCCAGCACAAACAAGAAATAGATCACCATTATCAGGTAATCTATCCAGCTAAGTTCAAGTGTCATCGTTCTTAAGGTTATGAGAAGGTAAAAATACATTTCTTTTTTTAACGGCAAAAACTTCCAGGTAAACCAAAAAAGAGCAGCCCGCAACCCCATCAACCTTAGATCAAGCTAGTCTCCCCCTCCTTTTTTAAAAGCTATTATCCAATTGCCGTTGGCTTCACCAGTTCAATTGCCGTTGGCTTCAGCCAACGGATTAAAGATGCCACTCTTCTTTCGGGACTTTAGTCCCTGATCTTTCTCCAGTCCATACTCTTATCATCAAATTAATTTCATCTTCAAAAGAAGTTTTCCGGTGATGGCTGACCTGGTTTCTAATGTATGCTCTCAGATTTTCAATCTGGCTTATTCCTAATGACACAGCATAAGTCATCCTTCCACTCAAATTTAACCTGGTCATTTTATAAGATATGAATTTTTCAGAGAAGAACTTAATTGGGCTAAAGCCCAGTGAAAGGGTTTACTCTTCAGACCGTTGGCTGAAGCCAACGGCAATTGACTGAAATGAAAAACATTGGCTGAAGCAAACCTAAATGTCTGAGACCACAACATTAGCTTAGGCAGTAGAAATGAAGTGAACACCGTCGATAATTCAAAAAAAATCTGATGAAAGATTAGTTTTCAAACGGAGCATGCCAACAAGTAAAACTCTAACTTGACTGCTGTGCCCAAAACCCTATGAGGGTGGCTTTGAAAAAAAAGTCCCCTTCAGGGGTTTCAGGGGGCTGCAGGTCGTTTGCTCCTTCTAAGACTTTGCTCTTAATCTAAATAAATCTACTTTTGCCCTGTGAGTACAAGGTATTTCATATTTTTTTCTTTCAAAGGCACAAGATATCATGGCTGGCAGTTGCAGCCAAACGGAATCACCGTCCAGCAGGTTTTGAATGATGCTCTCAGCACGCTGCTCAATGAGAAGATAGCGTCAGTTGGCGCAGGAAGGACTGATTCAGGCGTGCATGCAAGATTATTCTGCGCTCATTTTGACAGCTCGAATGAGAATCTTGTGTCAGATCATAACTTGATTTTTCGGCTAAACCGCTATCTTCCTGATGATATTTCAGTGCTATCGGTAAATAAGGTAATACCTGATGCAAGTTCCAGGTACAATGCAATTTCCAGAACATACAAATACTACATTTCTACCATAAAAGACCCATTCAGCGACGAATTGAACTGGTTTCTTTATGGAAAACTCAATGTGGATGATATGAATAAAGCTTCAGAAATTCTGATGAAATATTCTGATTTTACAAGTTTCAGCCGGCTTCATTCGGGATCAAAGACCAACATCTGCAATATTTACTCTGCTTCGTGGGAAGAATTCCCGGGAAAGCTTGTATTTACAATAACTGCAGATCGCTTCTTACGCAATATGGTGAGGTCGGTCGTCGGGACTATGGTCGCTCTGGGATCCGGCAAACTAAGCCTTGAAGAATTTGCTGAGATCATTGATGCAAAGGATCGTTGCAGGGCCGGAATGTCTGCTCCTGGTAAAGGTCTCTTTCTTGAGAATATTGAATATCCGGACGGAATTTTTATTTGAGAGGAACGTCACGGTTTTATGATAATTATCACAAGTGATCGATGTTATCATTTTCACATTAAAGGAAATATATACTATTTTTGTGCCGCATTAATTTTAAATTAAGATTTATGAGTAAGGAACTTTTACTTTTGTTTTTTCTTGTGGGAGCCATATTCGTGGGCCTTGTCCTTATTCTTTCGGGTCTTATTGCACCCCGTTCAACCAACCCCCAGAAATACGACCCGTACGAGTGCGGGATTCCAACAAAAGGGGTAACATGGCTGCAGTTCAATGTCGGATATTATCTTTTCGCTATACTTTTCCTGATATTTGATGTTGAAACAGTTCTTGTTTTTCCATGGGCTGTGGTGATGAAAGAGGTTGGAATGGCCGCATTTATTGAAATAGTTATATTCTTTTTCATTCTGGGCCTCGGTTTACTGTATGCCTGGAAAAAACATGCACTGATATGGGAATAAAAGGAATGAAAAATGAAGAGTTCAACGACAATGAAA
>JBLNAN010000373.1:0-10420 GCA_050259355.1 Syntrophothermus sp.
TTGCATCCAGAAACTTGGCGGCGATCTGGTTCAAAACCTGGCCCTTGTAGGGAATCCCTTTCGGAAGTACAACGTCAAACGCTGAGATTCTGTCCGTGGCGATCATCACCAGGTATTTGTCAAGAATGTTGTACACGTCGCGTACTTTCCCGGTATACTTGCTTTTTTGTCCGGGGAAAGTGAAATGGGTAGATACAATGGCGTTTTCCATGATTTTATTTTTTATTTAAATCTTCATTACCGTATGCATTGATGATCTTTGCCACGAGCTTGTGCCTGACAATATCATTCTGGTTGAGGTAAACAAATTCAATCCCTTTAATATCCTTCAAAACATTCTGCACATGGATGAGTCCTGAGATTTGTTGCCGTGGAAGATCAATTTGTGTAATATCGCCTGTAACGATGAACTTGGCATTGGTTCCCATCCTTGTAAGGAACATCTTGAGCTGGTTGGGCGTGGTATTCTGTGCTTCATCGAGGATAGCGAAGGCATTGTTCAGTGTCCGGCCGCGCATAAACGCCAGCGGGGCGATCTCGATGGTGCCGTCTTCAACATATGCCAGTAATTTCTGAGGAGGCAGCATGTCTTTCAGCGCATCATACAGTGGTTGCAGGTAAGGATCCAGCTTTTCCTTGAGGTCTCCGGGCAAAAAACCGAGATGTTCACCGGCTTCAACAGCAGGACGGGTCAAAATGATCCGTTGAATCTCCTTCGCTTTCAGGGCCCTTACGGCAAGAGCAACCGCCGTGTAGGTTTTTCCTGTTCCCGCGGGCCCGATGGCAAACAGCAGATCACTTCGGTCGATGCTGTCAACCATTTGCCGCTGATTGGGTGTCCGGGCCCGGATCATCATCCCGTTTTTGCCATGTACCAGCACGTCCGCCTGGAAAGGGGCTCCCGGAACAAGACCATTTTCCTCTTCTTCCATGTATTGACGGATATCATTTTTGGAAAGATGACCAAATTTTTCAAGATGCCGTAACAGGAGAGCGAATTTCTTCTCAAAATCAGCCAGCAGTTTCTCCTCACCAATGACTTTCACATTATTTTCCCTTGAGATAACCTTAAGTTTTGGGAAGAACCCCCTGATGATCTCCAGATTCTGGTCGTTAGGACCAAAGATGTCCAGCGGGTGATGCGCGTCAATACTAATAACTTTTTCGCTCATGTAGTAATTTTAATTACTAACTTTGAAAAACAAAAATACGCTTTTTTTCAGTTCATGCCAATCATCACTCTGACCAGCGACTGGGGTCAAAAAGACCATTATCTCGCGGCTGTAAAAGGTACAATTTACCGTTTACTCCCCGATGCCAAAGTAGTGGATGTATCCCATGACCTCCCGGCTTTCGATCTTAATCAGGCAGCCTTCATCATCCGGAATTTCTATCCTAATTTTCCGGAGGGAAGTATACATATTCTGGCCATCAATACCGAAGCTTCCATTGAAACGCCGCATACTGCCGTCTTTCACAAGGGGCATTACTTTATCGGAGCCGATAATGGTATCTTCTCCCTTATTTTTGATGATGATCCTGAAAAAATTGTAGAACTGGATATTCACCAGGATTCGGATTATTTTACTTTCCCCACCCGGGATGTTTTTGTCAAGGCAGCCTGTCATATCGCATCCGGCAAACCGCTGGACGAACTCGGCAATGCCAAATCAAAGGTCATGAAGAAAATGTCATTTCAACCTGTAGTTGATGGCAATATGATCCGGGGAAAGGTGATCTATATTGATAAATATGAAAACGTGTTTACCAATATCACGGATGCTTTTCTGAAGGATCAGCTGAAGGGAAAAAAATTTGCGATAACCTTCCGTTCGGCCGGTTATCGCATTACTGCTTTACGCAAATCTTACAAAGATGTGGTGGAAGGAGAGATGCTCGCCCTGATCAGCTCTTCCGGTCATCTCGAAATCGCCATTAACCAGGGCAGGGCATCTTCACTTCTCGGACTGAAGATCGATCAGCCCGTTTTAATAGAAATTGAATAATTACCAACCCAGCAGGGTAATTCCAACGGTATAGGGATACAACTCCGGCCCTTTATCCTTTTCAAACATTCTCGTCAGCGAATATGTTCCCCAGAGATTGATGAATGACCATCCGATTCTGGCAGTCACATCAACTTTGAATGGATTCAGGTAATAGGAATCACGCTGTCTGATCGGTTTTTCACCAACATGCAGTGTAGCAACTGTTGCATGCTTTGTTTCATCATAAATATTGTAATCCACATTTCTTGAATAAAACCATTGCTTGGTGTAGGAACCAATCTTAACGCCACCAATTACACCCAGGCCGAAATGAAAGCTGTTCATGTGAACACCGGAGCGCGTCTGGTACTCCAGCAGCACCGGGACGTTCAGCCAGGCAAGAAAAAGCTTGTTGACCTTCATATCCGCCTGAACCATATTATTGTCCGTGAGTGTGTAACCCATCAGTTTGCTGGAATCGCCGGTAAGGAACGTGCTGTTTTTGAAATAGTAATTCTGCAGGGAAAAACCAATTCCCGAGGTCAGTCCCAGGTGATTTTTGACCAGGTTCAGGTTGAGTTCCACCGGATTCAGATTCACCACGAGCGACCTTGACCAGTTGAGATCCATGTATTTTTCGCCAGCAGGGAAATTCATATCAAAATCAGGGGTCAGATATCCATTCCAGCCCAGTTCGACACCGGCCCAGTGACCATTGTACTTCCCTTCATGATGACAAAAAGGCCCGTGATGGTTTGACATCCCGTGCCATGGGTTGTTATTGATAAATACTACCGTGGTATCCTGACCCAGTTTCTGGACTTTAATACCCCCTCTGAAAAATTCAACATTTTCCTTTTTGGTATCATCGTCTTTTTTTTCTGCAGATTCATCCTGTGCAAATGCAATCGTACCGGAAAAAAGCAGGGAACAAGAAAGAAGCAGGGTGCTGAACAGTTTAATCTTTTTCATCGTCATCCTATTTTATATTTACATTCAAGTTAGTTAAAATTCCTGTTCGAGTCAATAGTGAAACAGGCAACAAGGAATAGACGAAGTGTAAAATAAAATGTTACAGGATTGTGTAAAAAATCAGGAATCCAGTTTGAGAACGGCCAGGAAGGCTTTCTGCGGAACCTCTACATTCCCGATCTGGCGCATTCTTTTCTTTCCCTTTTTCTGTTTTTCAAGCAGTTTTCTCTTTCGTGAGATGTCACCGCCATAACATTTTGCCGTGACGTCCTTACGGACTGCCTTCACGGTTTCGCGTGCGATGATCTTGGCTCCGATGGCGGCCTGAATAGCTATGTCAAACTGCTGACGGGGGATAAATTCTTTCAGTTTTACACAAAATTTCCTGCCAAATTCATAGGCATTGTCCCGGTGCAGCAAAGTAGATAAAGCATCTACGGGTTCACTGTTCAGCAATACATCCAGCCGGACGAGATCCGCCTGCTTGTGGCCTGAAATAAAATAATCGAAAGAGGCATATCCTTTTGAGATACTCTTGAGCTTGTCATAGAAATCAAAAACAATTTCGCCGAGGGGGAGTTCAACGGTAAGTTCGATCCGGTCGGTGGTAAGATACACCTGGTTCTTCAGCACTCCTCTTTTCTCGATGCAAAGCGTCATGATTCCGCCCATGTATTCGGAGCGGGTGATGATATTGGCGGTGATATAAGGTTCCTCAATGAAATCAATATAATTGGGAGCAGGAAGTCCGGAAGGGTTGTGAACCTCAATTGTTTCGCCCTTTGTGGTGAAAACCCGGTAAGAAACGTTGGGAACCGTGGTGATCACGTCCATGTCGAATTCACGGTCGAGTCTTTCCTGGATAATCTCCATGTGGAGCAGCCCGAGGAAACCACATCGGAAGCCAAAACCAAGTGCCATTGACGATTCCGGCTCATACGACAGCGACGCGTCGTTCAGTTTCAGCTTATCCAGGGAGTCGCGGAGAACTTCGTAGTCATCGGCATCCACGGGATAAATACCCGCGAAAACCATGGGTGTGACTTTTTTGAAACCTTCAACCGAAGTTTGACAGGGCCTGTCAACATGGGTAATGGTATCACCCACCTGTACCTCGTTGCTGGCCTTGATACCTGATATAATATACCCCACGTCACCGGTTCTGAGAATCCGGCGGGGTTCCTGTTTGAGACGGAGCACCCCTATTTCGTCGGCTTCATAAGCGCTGCCGGTATGCACGAACTTCACATGATCCCCGGTCCTGATCTCGCCGTTTAAGATCCTGAAATAAGCAATAATTCCCCTGTAGGAATTGAAGACGGAATCAAAAATGAGTGCCTGGAGCGGCGCTTCGGGTGAGCCTTTCGGGGGCGGGATCTTATGGATGATGTCGTGAAGAATCTGGTCCACACCAACCCCTATCTTGGCACTTGCCTCTATGATGTCTTCCGGGTCACAACCAATCAGATCAATGATCTGATCTTTCACCTCTTCCACCATGGCATTGTCCATATCGATTTTGTTCAATACCGGGATGATGGTAAGATCATGTTCTATGGCAAGGTACAGGTTGGAAATGGTTTGAGCCTGAATCCCCTGCGTGGCATCCACTACCAGGAGTGCACCCTCGCAGGCCGCGATGGCGCGGGAGACTTCATAAGAAAAATCAACATGGCCGGGGGTATCGATCAGATTCAGTACATAATCCTGATTTTCATACCTGTAATCCATCTGGATAGCGTGGCTCTTGATGGTGATGCCCCGCTCGCGTTCGAGATCCATGTCGTCAAGCACCTGGGCTTTGGAGTCGCGCTCGGAAACAGTATGGGTAATTTCCAGCAGACGGTCTGCCAGGGTGGATTTGCCATGGTCAATATGGGCGATGATACAAAAATTTCGGATGTTTTTCACAGGTGCAAATATACGAAATGTATAAACACCCCCCACCAGGGCGCTCTTCCTATCTCAAAACAGTTACAGTACCCTTCAGAACACGCGAAATCAAGCCGTCAAGCGTGATCTCGTAAACATGACCCGCGTAATAATACACCCCGTCGCTCACCGGTTGTCCCGTATCCATCCCTTTACCATCCCAGAGAATATCCGGATTGCCTGTTTCGAAAACTTTCGTACCCCATCGGCTGAAAATGGTCAGGTCGATATGGTCCACCGACGTGTACCCGGGGAAAGGAATAAACAACTGATTGACCTCATCCCCGTTGGGTGTGAAAACATCGGGCAAATGATAGCGGCATTCAGGAAAATCATCCAGGTCAATACAAACCGTGTCGCTGGCAAGACTCCGGTTGCCAATGCTGTCAGCAGCCACTATTGAATAACATCCAACGATGGTTTTGCCGGGCTTATGTATGTAAAGTGTATCTCCATGATAAGCAATCGAATCAATTAAGGCAAGATCTCCTTTTCGGGTTGCCCTGTAATAGATATAGATCTTCGAAATACTGGCGTCGCAGGTGTCGGATTCAGATAACGTCCATGAAAGATGATTCTCCATCACGGTGCACCAGGGTTTCACGGTCAGCGCGGGTGGGCAGGGAGGAAGGTTATCCACGGGGATTCCACAGGTTTGCTGCGAGAAATTTATGATCGGGTCGATAAAACCCGGTGCTGAGTAAGCCCCGTTCGTTTTTACCAGATAACAATATTCCTGGCCATTTACCACATCCCGGTCATCATACTTTGGAAGGAGACTAAAACCAATGGAATCGAAGGTAGAAGACCCGGGATTTCTTCTATAGATCGTATGGGTGAAATTGGTCCAGGGAACATCCGGATTCCAGGAAAGCCTGATCCTGCGGTCGGTGGGTTTCAGCGTCAGGTACACGGAGGAAGCCTGCCTGGAGGTTCCGATCAGGAATCGTAACCCCGGCGTCGTGTTATAAAGATCTACCCGGTAAGTGTATTGTTTGTCCCTGGTATTTAGCAGCGTATCCGTGTAAATGGTATCATTAAGGTCTGCCATGCTGTCGATTTTCATACCGACACCATCAGCAATTCGGTACAATACATACAGGTAAGGCCCGGGAGCCTGGAGCGTGTCGATTTCCGTGGGTTTCGACCAGGCAACATACATGGAACCGTTGGTAGCAGAGGTATTGTTAACACTCACATTCGTAATAACTGCAACATCCTTTTTCAGATAAGCACACACTTCATTCGAGGCATAGCTTTCAGCCTTATCGGAATAGAAAGCAGTGATCATGTAACAATACCGGATGCCCTGGGTCAGTCCGGGCCCATGATCGTTGTCAACATAGGTAAGCGCGCTGATGTCGGTGATCATGTCAATACGGCGGTAACCAAGCGAGGCGGGTAAACCTGTCTCGCAATAGTCATGAACAAAGCCGGTAGAGTCGGTTTTCCTGTAGATGTAATATCCGCTGGCATTGGGACATGAATAATTATCCCACGTCAGATGGATCGAGGTGCCCAGTGCGGAAGCCTTCAGATTTTGCGGTGCCGGACCAACGACTTTGATCTTAATCGTCTTGATACTCACCAGATTCACCGGACTGTAATTGTCCGCGGCTTTGAAATAAGCATGGTATGGCAGTCTTTTCACACTGGTGCAGGCGGTTGGCCAGGTAAGAATTGTACTCACATGCCATACACCTGTTGCAGTTGTCGGAACAAGACTCGCGGGATGATCCTTAAGCAGGAACAATTCACCGGCTCCCGTAAGTGTTAAGGCATTGGTGTCGGGGTCGGTTGCCCGAATGTTCATCACCAGTGTGCTGCCTGCCTCGATACAGGTATCCTGGGCTTCAATTACCGGGGGATGATTGTCACACGCCACGATATTGATCTGCATGTCCCTGAGCACGCTTCCCACTTTCTGGTGGTTCCGCCATTCTTCGATCAGGATGGCAATATTGTATTCTCCTGCCTTAACGGGACTGGCCCAGATCAGGTCACCCGTGACCGGGTTCATGATCAGAGAATCAGATGCCTGCGGAAAAGTGTATCCGGGGATCACCTGGCCACCGGCCCCGAGACAGGGAACCAGCCGGTAGCTTAGGCTGTCGCCATCGGGATCATAAGCGCCGGGGTTGTGATAAAACGGCTGATCAAGACAACCATTGTCAATCGGTGGAAGGAGCAGGATAGGGGAGTTGTTGTATCCGCCGGAGAAGGGATTGATGGTAAGTTCGGTATAGATGAACATTGGAATGTTAACAGAATTGGGAACATTCAGTACCCCGGCATTGCGGTTGGGATCCTCGCATGAAATAATGTAATGTCCGGGAGCACTGTAGGTATGCTGTCCAAGATATTTATTGTACGTGATCTCCACCCCAACCGAATCCCTGACGATCCTCACGATGTTGTCCGCGGTCCCGTCTCCGAAATTGATGAGCAGCAGGTCACGGAAGGCGTTGGCCTGTGAAGGTGTAAAAGTATAGGAGATAAGGGTGATTTCAAAAGTGTTTCCTGTCAGGTGCCTGTAAGTGATCTCTGCAGCCCTCTGATGTGTTGCCAATCCCTTGAAAGGTATAAATAATGCAAGAAATGGAAGCAGGAGCAGTAATTTTTTCATCGGGTACCGGTTCGGCATCAGTGGAATTTTTCTTTTTCCTTTCAAAAGTAATAAATCAAATGAAGTTGATGTATCCCTTTAAGCAATTCATTCTCATTTTTACGTTAACTTTGTAGAAATTCATAAAATCATTGCATGCAGATGAATCCGGTGGATGTTGAAGCGGAAAAGAAAGAGATTCTTAAGCGGTACAGAAATTTATTAAATGTATATAAGCCAAAGTCTGATGAGGACAGGCGTATCGTGAGAAAAGCTTTCAACCTGGCTGTTGATGCACATAAAGATATGCGCCGCAAAAGCGGTGAACCGTATATTTATCACCCCATCAGCGTTGCCACCATTGCAGCAGAAGAAATTGGTCTGGGAACGACTTCCGTGGTTTGTGCACTGTTGCACGATGTGGTGGAAGATACCGAATATACACTCGAAGATATCCGTGGTTTGTTCGGGGATAAGGTTGCGTCGATCATCGATGGACTGACCAAGATCAAGGGAATATTTGATCAGCGCACAGCCTCCATCCAGGCAGAAAATTTCAAGCGGTTGCTGATCACGCTGTCGGATGATGTGCGGGTAATTCTCATAAAACTTGCTGACCGTTTACACAACATGCGCACGCTGGATGCGGTAGCTCCGGAAAAACAGTTAAAGATCGCATCGGAAACTATTTATCTGTACGCGCCGCTGGCTCACCGCCTGGGGTTGCATGCCATCAAAAGCGAACTGCAGGACCTCGCCCTCAAGTATACCGAACCACAGATCTATGCTTCGATCTCCAGGAAAATGCGGGAATCAGCAAAGGGCAGGACACGTTTTATCAATAAGTTTATCCAGCCGATCAAAAAAGCACTGGCCCTGCACGGTATCTGGTACACCATCTCTGCCCGGGAAAAATCCATTTATGCCATCTGGGAAAAGATGAAGAAAAAGGAGGTCCCGTTTGAAGAGATTTATGACATCTTTGCCATCCGCATCGTGATCGATACGCCCGTGGAGCTTGAAAAATCCGACTGCTGGAAAGTCTATTCCATCATTACCGATTTTTACCGTCCCAACACTGAGCGCTTACGCGACTGGATATCCATCCCCAAAGCCAATGGCTATGAAGCTCTTCATACCACGGTAATGAGCCACACGGGACAATGGGTGGAGATACAGATCCGTTCAAAAAGAATGGATGATATTGCTGAAAAAGGATATGCTGCCCACTGGAAATACAAAGAATCAATGAAACTCAACAGCCAGCTCGACAACTGGCTGGACCGCATCAGGGAAATGATAGAAAGCTCCGATGCCGATGCTCTGGCTTTCATGGATGATGTGAAAGGTTATTTTTTTCTTGATGAGATTTCGATTTTCACACCCCAGGGTGAACTGCGTACCCTTCCTGCCAATTCAACAGTTCTGGACTTCGCCTATGCCATTCATTCAGAGATTGGTAATACCTGTATCGGTGCAAAAGTGGACAAAAAGCTGGTGCCTTTCAATTATACCCTCAGAAACGGGGAACAGATCGAGGTGATAACATCCCCAAAACAAAATCCCAAGGATGAGTGGCTGAATTATGTTGTGACAACAAGGGCCAAAACCAGCATAAAAATGGGTTTGAAAAAAGAGAAGAAAAAATATTTCAAAACCGGAAAGGAAAAACTGGAAAAATGGTTTTTGCTGAACAGTCTCGATTTCACGCATGAAAACATCCGTAAATTCATCACGGCCAATAACTTCTACAATCTGATTGATCTTTATTATGCAGTCGCGCTGGATAAAATAACGGTAAAGGAGGTAAAACTTTTTGCTGCCTCGAATATGAAAACCGGGTGGCTTAATTTTGTGATCAATCCAAGAAAGAAAGTCAGAAGCGGAACCAACGGGTCGAAACCGCATACCGACAACGAAAATGTTTCCGGCGGTAGTGTCGAAAAACTGGGTTATGAGATTTCATCCTGCTGTAAACCCATTCCCGGCGACGATATCATCGGTCTATTTGCTTCCGAAAATCTTCCGATCCAGATCCACCGGACCCGATGCCCCAAAGCAATTGAATTATTGTCCAGTTTTGGCAATCACATGGTGAAGATCAACTGGACCAATACCGAATCCATATCCTTTCTTACCGGTATTAAAATTACCGGACTTGACAAAATGGGGCTGATCAGCGATATCACAAAAATAATTTCTTCGGAATTGAATCTGAATATCAAGTCTTTCCGGCTGGAAGCTAAAGACGGACTGACCGAGGGAGAAGTGCTGCTTTACATACAGGATACGCATTCTCTTCAAACACTTTTATCGAATCTGAAAAAAATCGACGGAGTTAAAAATGTAAGCAGGGTAGATTAAATACAAAAAATTTATTTTTATTTGTTCTAAATATGAGGTAATTCAGAGGAATTCCTTATTTTTATGCCAAATTAGGATTTTATGAATAAAAAACCAGCGGAAGATCCCTTTGAAAGCGTGCGCAAGATTTTCACTGAATATCTTGAGAAAAAAGAACATCGCAAAACACCTGAACGATATACAATCCTTAAGGAAATTTTTGCCACGGAGGGACATTTCGACATCGAGACGCTTTATATCCGGATGAAGAACCACAAATACCGGGTAAGCCGTGCCACTTTGTACAATACCATTGAACTTCTGCTTGACTGTGGACTGGTTACCAAACACCAGTTTGGGACCAATTATGCGCAATTTGAGAAATCTGCCCTGTTAAAGCAACACGATCATTTTATTTTTGAAGATTCAGGTGAAGTGATTGAATTTTATGATCCGCGGATCGAGCAAATCCGGAGTTTCGTGGAGAAGGAATATGGCGTGAATGTCTCGCATTACTCCTTGACTTTTTACGGGACTGCCAAAAAGAAAAAATAATACTTCGCACTTTTATCATGGTTGA
>JBLNAN010000374.1:0-5582 GCA_050259355.1 Syntrophothermus sp.
TCACGAGGCCGTTGAGCTGCGCGATGATGAAAAAAACGTCTATCTCGGCAAAGGGGTTCTCAAGGCTGTTCATAATGTCAACAATATCCTGGCAGAAGAACTTCAGGGGATGTTTGTAACGGATCAGACGGAGATTGACCGCAGGATGATCGAGATCGACGGCACCCCTAACAAGGGTAACCTGGGAGCAAATGCCATACTTGGCGTTTCCCTGGCCGTGGCAAATGCCGCTGCACAACAGACCAGTCAGCCTTTGTTCAGATATATCGGCGGTGTTAATGCCAATACGCTGCCTATCCCGATGATGAATATTCTTAACGGGGGATCACATGCAGATAACTCCATCGACTTCCAGGAATTCATGATCATGCCGGTGGGCGCCTCCACCTTCACTGATGCCATCCGCATGGGTGCAGAGGTTTTCCACAACCTGAAGAGCGTTCTGAAAAAAGGTGGTTTTTCAACAAACGTGGGAGATGAAGGCGGTTTCGCACCGAACCTGAAATCCAATGAGGAAGCCATCACCGTGATATTGCAGGCCATTGAAAAGGCAGGTTATGCTCCCGGAAAAGACATTTATATCGCACTTGATCCGGCTTCGTCCGAATATTTCATCCCGGAAGAAAATGTTTATCACCTGCATAAATCTTCAGGAGAAAAACTGACGCCGTCACAGATGGTGGATTTCTGGAACGGCTGGGTTGAAAAATATCCCATTATTTCCATTGAAGACGGAATGGCTGAAGACGACTGGGATGGCTGGAAATACATGACCGAAAAACTGGGCAACAAAATCCAGCTGGTTGGCGACGACCTTTTCGTAACCAACGTGGATCGTCTGAAGATGGGTATCGAGCGCGGTGTTGCCAATTCAATCCTGGTAAAAGTAAACCAGATCGGCTCCCTTACAGAGACCATCAACGCCGTTAACATGGCATACCGCAATTCCTATACAGCCGTAATGAGTCACCGTTCCGGTGAAACCGAAGATACCACCATTGCGGATCTGGCCGTTGCCCTGAATACCGGACTTATCAAAACCGGTTCTGCCTGTCGTTCCGAGCGTATCGCGAAATACAATCAGCTGCTCCGCATCGAAGAACAACTGGGTAATTCGGCAAAATATCTGGGGAAAGATTTTAAGTACGCCAGGTAGTCAATTACGATTTGCGATTTTGCCATTCGCAATTTGCGAACAAAAAGGGTGGGAGGAGACTTTCACCCTTTTTTCAGTCCTGAGTCCTCAGTCGGCAGTCGGCAGTCGGCAGTCTCTCGCATTTCGCCATCTCGCATTTCAGAACTGATAACTGAATAACTCAGTCCTCAGGTACCTCCTTCTTTTTATCTTCTTACCATCCCTGCTGGTGGCCCAGAACTACAATATTGCTTCTCCAGGAATGACCTATTTCAGCGATGGAGCCGGATACTTAAAAGGATATCGTTACGATTCTTTGAGACTCTCAGGGACAGATTCATTTCACCATTTCCCATTTCACCATTTCACCATTTCGATATTTTGCAAAAGGCACACTGATACCACTGATTTGACTGATTTTCACTGTTTGGCTTTGCCAATTGTCAGACATTAGATGCCGACTGCTGACTGAAGTCATGTGCCATGTGCCATGTGTCATGTGTCAATTATGACTGCCGACTGCCGACTGCTGACTGCCGACTATCTCCCGAACTCATACACCTTGAAAATCTCGTAAAATTCTGTACAGGACTTTGTCTGATACTGATTGACCAGGGTTGGCAAAATCTCATTTCCCGGGGAACAAAAGTCTGCCGCCGCATCCAGATATACGACATGCTTGCGGTTGGTGAGATCAACGGCTTTGATGTTGTCGATACAATAAATATTACTCCGGTTCAATCCTGAATCGATCTGCTGGTAATCATCAGTTTCACTGGTTTTTCTGAAGATTTCCCGGTTGTAATAATACGCGAGATTGTATGAAAAATAATGGGGGCAAACAATCACCAGGGTACTGTCATTTTGTATCTCTTTAATTTTTGCCACGGTTTCTCTGACCTTCCGTTTGTTGCTGATATTCGGTTCAACGGTGATGGCAAACAGCAAGCAACAAATGAAAGGAATTACCAGCAGGTAAACCTGATTTCTGACCAGGTATTTGATGGCGAGTGCAACCAGCAGATAAAATCCTACCGATACGAACATCAGGTAACGGTCGAGAAAAACAGGTATCCGGTAAGAGATAAGGAACATGAATAAAAACGGGAAGAAAAACCAGATCATGATAATTCTGGCACCTATTGATACCTTTGTTTTCCTGTCGAAGGATATTTTTTTAACCAGAACGATAACAAAAAGCAAAATGATAATAACCGTAACAACAGGTTCATTGCTGAATTTCCAAAGCATGTTGTACAGGCTTTCAAAACCATTGGGTGCGGGAACCCATGTTCCGCCGGCAGATGCTTTAAATCTGGTGACAAGCACAACCAGGTTGGGCAGGTAACACAAAAACAGGATGAATCCTGCATAAAACAGTGGCTTTAAAAATTCTGATCTGAGCGATTTGCTGGTCAGTACCACAATCGCCTGGATCACAGGAACAAAAAAACCAAAATAATGGGTATAAAGCAACAGCCCATCAAATGCAATGAGCAGTAAAAAATTGCTTTTCGTTTTCCCGTTCAGGATCATTTGAATGAAAAAATACATGGAAACAGCGGTCAGCATCCCAAACAGGGCATATACCCTTGCCTCATGTGCGAAAACGACCTGGTAGGTGGAAAACACAAAAAGCGTTGCAGCAGTCATCCCAACCGTTTTACTGAAAAATTTTACCCCGGTCAGGTAGATGAAAATCAGCGTGATGGTATTGAAGACAAGTGAAGGGATTCGTACAGCAATTTCTGAAATTCCAAAAAACCGGATCCAGTAATGCAGGAATATTTCGTACAGGGGCGGATTGTTGGTTTCTGAAAGAAATTTTACAATGGCAGGAATGCTGCATTGGGCATGATACACGCTGAATGGCTCATCGCCTCCGAGAGCGTTATTTCCGAGAAATATACCCTTCAGGATCAGGTTTCCGAGGATCAGCAGGAGAAGCGGCCAGTATTTTTTAAACCAGGATATCATTTTATGGTTCTGATAACCTCGACCAGCACTTCTGTAACGTGCCGCACATTTTCCTGGAAGACTTTCAATACATCTTCCCATGAAACCGGTGCCTCGTCTTCTTTCCAGGAATCATAATCGGTGGAAAGGGCGATGGCCGCGTATTCCAGACCAGCTTCTTTTGCAAGTGCAGCCTCTGGAGCTGTACTCATGTTGATGATATCCGCACCCAGCATTCTGAACATCTTTGATTCGGCCCGGGTGGAGAAACGAGGTCCCTCGATGGTCACCACGGTACCTTTGGGATGCACGGGAAAGCCTTTACCTGCGGCGATGGTATGCAGCATCTCCCTTAGCTTGGCAGAAAACGGTTCAGCCATACCCACGTGGCCGAGAACACCGGGTTCAAAAGTCTCATGAAAGGTGTTGATCCGGGAACGGGTAAAATCAATAAACTGGTCGGGGATGACGATGTGTCCCCGGCCGATGGCCTCATTCAGGCTTCCGCAGGCTGTTGTGGCAATAAGATAATTACAACCCAGCGTTTTCAGCGCCATGATGTTTGCACGGTTATTTACATGAGAAGGGGTAATGGTATGATCACGGCCATGACGGGAAATGATGAAAATTTCGGCATTTTCAAGAACGCCTTTATAAACTGAAGAGGAGGGCGAACCATAGAATGTACGGATATTCAGTTCTTCCCGACTGGTGAAAATGTCAAGATTCTCAAGACCGGATCCCCCGATCACGCCGATTTTAGTCATGTCTGTGATTTTTTCTGCCTGCTAAAATAGGAATTTCCGGGAAAGGATGAAAATACTAACTTTGCATATTATTAAATACACATATCGACATGCATTATATTGGTGAGCATTTACTGCCCGGACAATTTGGGAAAGCGTTTATCTGGATTGCCTTTTTCAGTGCTTTGATCACGATGATCCTGTACCTGATGGATAAGCGCCGCAAACCTGAAACCAGATCACTCATTCCACTGGCCAGAGGACTTTTCGGCCTTCACACGCTTTCACTGGTCATTGTTGCAGTGATATTGTATTACCTCATTTTCAGGCATTATTTCGAGTATACTTACGTTTGGCAGTATTCATCAACCACGTTGCCTTTAAAATATATTATTTCCTGTTTCTGGGCAGGGCAGGAGGGAAGTTTTCTGGTTTGGGCACTTTTCCAGGGAATTATCGGGATGATACTGGTCTTCCAGGCCCGTTCCTGGGAAAAAAAGGTGATGCCGGTTATTGCCTTTTCACAGATTTTCATGACTTCCATGATGCTGGGAATTGAAATTCTTTCCATAAAAATTGGTGGAAGCCCCTTCACACTCCTCAGGGAAACCTACACCAATATCAAGGATTCCATTTTTGAACATCCGGAATATCTTCAGATGATCGGCGACGGAAATGGCCTGAATCCACTGCTGGAGAATATCTGGATGACCATTCATCCGCCCATTCTGTTTCTGGGTTATGCACTTGCACTGGTTCCCTTTTCCTATGCAATAGCAGGCATGGCCGGGAAAAGTTATACCAACTGGATAAGGCCGGCACTTCCCTGGACGCTTCTCGCGCTCGTATTCCTGGGGGCGGGCATTTTGCTTGGTGGTGCCTGGGCATATGTTTCGCTCACTTTTGGAGGGTTCTGGGCATGGGATCCTGTTGAAAACTCTTCCCTGGTTCCCTGGGTAACACTCGTGGCAGGACTGCATTTCATGATCATCTCGCGCAGACAAAGGAATTCATTAATGTCAGCGATCACGTTCGTCATGCTATCGTACCTGCTGGTCTTATATGCCAGTTTCCTGACCAGGAGCGGTGTACTTGCTGAATCCTCCGCGCATTCTTTTGGCGATAATGGAATGACTTTACAATTGCTCGTTTTCCTGTTGTCCTTTCTGGCATTATCCGTTTATTTTATCATCACCAGTACTAAAAACCTGAGAGGCAGGCAACAGGAAATTCTGATCTCGAAAGAATTCTGGATGTTCCTGGGTTCAATGGTCATGATCATGGCAGCTTTCCAGATCATCTTCACCACCTCTATACCGGTCATAAATCAATTATTCGGAAGTACTATAGCCCCGCCATCCAATCCGGCGGCCTTCTACAACAAATGGCAACTGCCGTTCGTGGTACTCATTGCTATCTTCATTGGCGTTACGCAGTTTCTGCATTATTTCAATAACAATACCGGTGAACTGATAAAAAAACTGGTTGTACCGGTGGTATTATCGCTGATAATATTAATACCCTTCATTGTTTTCAATATCGTTAGCGGATTGAACTTTCTGATCCTTGTTTATTTTGTCTTCTTTGCCATAATTTCTTCCTTGTACAACCTGTTTTTCAAATCCACCAAGCCCAGGAACCTTGCTGCCATCATAACACATCTTGGATTTCTTACTTTCGTTCTTGGAACAGTAATGACCTTCTCGAATTCAAGAACTATTTCCATGAATGTTTCACGATTTGAC